>JAIRNU010000004.1 GCA_031257945.1 Holosporales bacterium | reverse complement strand
AGATAATGTATAATCAATGTATAAGCCTCAATTTATTACTTAACTTTTACTGGAGTACTTTGGAACAGCTAGCCCTTTTTGCCCATACTTTTTTTCTCATTTGATATGAACCTGGACAGTCGATCTGGACACACTGGACAATGCCTGCAGTTATAGGATACAATGCAAATATGAGGTATAAATCGGCAGCAAACTAATCATAATGACCAGACTACAAATAGGCAACCATCTAATGATGCCAGGTACTAGAAAAAACCATCGCCTTGCAAATCCTCAGACTCGCCTTGCAGAATTCGGACTTCAGGATTTATTTTATGCGTTAGCGAGAGGTATCAAAGCTGTATGGCGATATTGCCTCCTTAGCCTAATGCTTGTAGTGACGGCCATTGCCAGTCAGCCGGATACACCGCCGGACGCTGATCCAGCGCCGACTCTGCATTTCTTATTGGATCCAGTCCCAAGGGGCATAGCACACGAAATTTTCGCGATAGAACTTGATTGCAGACACGAAACGTTGGCTCAAGCGCCACAATTGAGAACGGGGTCTGGTGATGCCGTAATAATACCAAATCCCATTGATAGTATGACAGATGTGGCTCCGGAAAGGCCTTCCGTCCCAGAGCATTTTTCATCTGTAACACCATTTTCGAGATTTGGTATAATTTATGAAGATGACTTAGCGCGCGCAGTGCTATTGTCGTTCCACGCAGATTTCCCATGTCATGAATTAATTCTTGATGCTTGTTCCGGGTATGCAGTAAGTGGCCCCGTAATCGAAGTTCTCGGAGATTTGTGTGCAAAGGGAATAATACCAACGAAGGACGTTGTTCTGAAGGACATTGTTCAACTTTTTACTATCGCCAAAACACATGAGGAAGTTGAGTATTTGAGGCAACAGTTATCCTTACTCAACGTCATAAGTGGCGATGATATTAAATCCTTAACGGATGCGTTGAATTCTTTCGATGAAGATGCTGAACTCGTTGCTCAATTCATGGCCGACTTGCCTACTTTGCCAAAAGTGGACTACAAGGTAATCAGAGATTTAGGCAGCGGGCGCTACGGAACGGTTCGGCTAGTACGAGTTAAATGTGGTAATAGATGGGTAGTTTTTGCCGTAAAACTCTATGTGGTTGATGAGATAGATGATGAGCACATCGAGTTGTGCGAAAATGATGTCTATCAGAAATTCATCCCCATCGCCGCCGACTCTCCATTTGTCTGTCCCATATGGCGTGCTGAGCTACCTACACGTGAGTTTGGCCCTGTCATATGGACGCCGTATTTTGATTCAAGCTCTCTTGATAGCTGTCTGAAAGACCAACGTCTACCTGTAGGGGAACGAACCATGCTGCCATTGTCAGCTACAGATAAGGCGTCTATTATACTCGGGCTTGTTCTTGGCGTAAAAGCTTTACATGAGAACAATCTATTTCACGGGAATCTCAAGCCATCAGATGTTCTTCTTGATAATAGACTTGTTGCAAAAGCCGTTTCTGCACCGCGGAAAGCAAGGGCTGGGAATGACTTACGCAACAGCTCTAATGGATGGTGGGTACATTTAACTGATTACATTAGCTACACCTTGGAGCATTATCGGCTGACATATGCTTGTCTAGTTTCTACCCCGAATTATGCTCCGCCAGAGTCCTATCAATTTGACAATGATGATTTTGATGTTAATGATCAAGGGTGTATTGATAAGCTTCGAAAGGTCGACATATTTTCTCTTGGGCTGATTATATATGAAATTTTGACAGGAGACCCTGTGTTCTCTCCAGACTTGTCGGCCGCAGAGTTGCGCCGCAAGACACAGAGTCGCGATCGTCCTGCTATACCCGCTGGAGTTCATCCCAAACTTAAGGAAATAATAGAGTGGTGTTGGGATATGTGTGCATCGCAGAGGTGGAATATTGGACGCATTTGGCATGAAATTTGTAACATCGACTTCGCTATTTTGGAGGGAGTAGACACAGCAGTGCTCGAAGAGCGTTTCGGTGGGTTTAGGTAAAACAAGCGCCTCAGTAACGGATGTTTTTCTGCCGCGAAAATGCAACAGTCTTCTTAGCAGTTTTTTATTCCCGGTTGATGTAGTAACATCACCGCAGTTCCTTCATATTATTTTGTTTTTTACAAATGGACAGTCTTTTAGGTAAAAGTTTTTATATAAAAACATATGGTTGTCAGATGAATGTGTATGATTCTGAAAAAGTAGCAGCAATGTTACAAAATGAAGGGATGGTTCAAACTGAAGAGCACCAAACGGCAGATGTGATAATACTAAATACATGTCATATTCGTGATAGAGCGCGGCATAAGGTCTACACTGAGCTTGGCTTTTTAAAAAAGAATAAAGAGAAGCGGTTGAAAGACGGGAAATGCTGCGTGATCGCTGTTGGCGGGTGCGTTGCCCAGGCCGAAGGGGGTGAGATTTTTAAAAACGCTCCGTTTGTTGATGTCGTTTTTGGAACGCAAACATACCACCAGTTACCAGCAATGCTTGATCAGGCGGTACAGTATTCATACAAAAAAAGCTGGCAAAGAAATGTTCTTACAAATAGAAAAAAAGAACAGGTTATTAATATCGACTTTACTTCAGAAAATAAAATGGATTATATGCCCATGTTTCGGTCGATAGATGGATCTGAATTCTTGGCAATCCAAGAGGGCTGCAATAAATTTTGTACATACTGCGTAGTCCCTTATACGCGCGGTATGGAGGTTTCTAGGCCCGCAGACCTCGTGCTAAAAGAGGCTAGAGCAATGGCGGACGCAGGCATAAAAAGTATCACTTTGCTTGGGCAGAATGTTAATGCCTATCGTGGCCTTGCGCCAGGAGCGGCCGGGCCAGGAGAGGAAACGTGGAATTTCTCTCGTTTGCTATACGCCGTTGCGGAAATCCCGGGGGTGGAACGAATCTTTTACACATCATCCCATCCCCTTAACGTCGATTTAGATTTAATGAAAGCTCATGCCGAGATTCCCGCCCTTATACCATTTGTACACTTACCAATACAGTCTGGAAGTAACGATGTATTACGAAAGATGAACAGGAAACATACCGCAGAGGAGTATATTGATATTATTGAAAAGTTCAGGGAATACACGCCGCATATAGCCTTTGCTTCCGATTTTATTGTGGGCTTTCCGGGGGAAACCGAAAAGAATTTTGAAGAGACGCTAGCGCTTGTGGAGAAGGTCCGTTTCGCGCAGGCATTCTCATTCAAATACAGCCGGCGCCCGGGGACTGCCGCGTACAATATGGTCGATCAAATCGATGAAGCGGTTAAAGTCGAGCGGCTCCGGATTTTGCAGGATCTCTTGCAGCAACACCAAATCCACTTTAATAAGCAAAGTATAGGACAGGTTGTTCCTGTTGCCTTCCAAAAGCACGGAAAGTTTCAGAACCAAGTCATCGGCAAGTCTAAATACATGCAATCTGTGGTCGTGTCGAATATCAACCCAGCTGAATTCTTACACTCTATTCGCTTGATAAAAATCAAAGGGGCGACATTGAGCAGTTTGGAAGGGGTTGTGGAACAGTCCGCACAACTGCAATCCGCGTAATAAGAGAGAATGCAAGAGATAGAGAACCTACCGCCAGTGTCGTCCGTTATAAAAGAGTTCGGGCTTTTGCGCGATGGGCGGCGTGCCAAATGCTTGGGCCAGAATTTTTTGCTTAATCCAAGCCTCTTGAGAAAGATTGTTTTAAGCGCTGGGGACCTTACTAACAACGTCGTGATAGAGGTTGGAGCGGGCGCCGGAAGCCTAACCCGCGAGATTTTAAAACAACGACCAGGGCGGCTTGTAGTAATAGAAAAGGATAATGCTTGCGTACAGGCAATAACTCCGCTGCTTTTACTTGCGAATAATATCGCGCCAAACAGTATGCAAATATTCAATGAGGATGTGTTAACGTTTGACTTCGATGTAGTAAAAAAGGACGCTCTCGCCAATCACTACAAAATAAAAATAATTGCTAATCTTCCGTATAACATCGGAACGAAAGTATTACTAAATTTTTTACATAATTTTGACAACGATACTGTAGAACAAATGGTTCTAATGTTTCAAAAAGAAGTTGCCGATAGAATTTTGGCAGCTCCTGGGACAAAGCATTTTGGTAGGCTTTCCGTGCTAGCGCAGTACCTTACAAAATGCGAAAGAGTAATGACACTGTCCCCCGGAGCCTTTACGCCTCCGCCCAAAGTATACTCAAGTCTAGTTCGCTTTGTCCCCAATGAAAAGGCGGATTTGTCATTGGTGCATACTATTTCAAGAATAACAAATGCCGTTTTCCAGGCACGAAGAAAAATGCTGCGCAATGGTCTTTTGGCGCTATTTCCGCCGGACAAAGTAAGTGCGCTCCTCCGGGACTTGTCTATAAGTGAGGAGCGCCGCCCAGAAACCCTCTCCGTCAGCGATTTTGTGGAATTGGCGAAGTTGGTCCAAGCACAGCTAGGGGAGCTTCACGTATAGACTCAGCGAGGCTCCCGCAAAGTGCGACGGCTTTAAGGGGTTCCAAGTATGATTTGGGATAAGTCGCGAAAACACACGTCAGGAGAAAGGGTCTTGCCTTTCACGGCGGTCAGCTTTAGTGCACACGCAGGGATTAGTTCCTTAGGCATGTTTGTTGTTATACAATCCATAAATAATTCAGCCTTTTCGTCGGTAACCAATAATTCAGCCTTTTCGTCGGTAACCAGCGGAGTCAAATCGAACATGTCTAGCAGCTTCGGAAAATATCCGGCGATTGTTGCGGGCCATGTATCAGGAGAGAGGCGGTGCAGCCACTGGAGATACCTGCCGATTCGCTGCATGGCCCACTCGTTGCCACGAAAATTCTCCACTAGAAAATTCACAAAAAATGTAATAGCCTCGGCCGTTCTTGACGCATTTGCAGTCAGCTCATAATAAAGCGCTGCCTCCTCCATGTTTGGGGGCCCTAGTTTTCCGTCAACGTAAGCCTTTCCTACGCGTTGTGCCATGGGCCCTAGTTGCCCACTATCTTGAACGCTCAATGGCTTGCATTTTTTGATACACCACTGCGCTCGCTTTGTATCTTTTGGTACACCGGTTCCTGAAGCCAAAAGCACAGCAAGCCAAGGCCATGCGTCACTGCTACCGTGAATTGCAGCAGACGCCATGTACCCGTACCCTGCTTTAGGATCTCGTGGCATGATTGCAACAGCTAGTTCATAAAGCGCCCGGGGGTGAGCTCCCAGTGACCATGCCGCGTTCTTCCATGTAGAGCACAATGATTTTGGTCGTCCACCAAACTTTCCTGATGGTGGCTTTGCACGAAATACCGGAGTTGTAAGCACTTTTTCAAGGAAATCCATTGGAAAGAATTCACCATACAAACGCCGCAATTCTCTATGTAAGGCGTCGTCTTGTGGAGATTCTGGCTCTGGTGCAGGTGGAACCTGAAAAAAGTCTTCCAGAGCGCGATTAAGGACTGATACTCCTATCCATTGGGCTTGCGGTTGGGCGGCATTCATTAAGCGCTGCATACGCTCAGGTCCATCTTCTAGCAACAAAGCTAAACCAAGCTCTCCCTCAACACTTCCGTGTTGTGCAGCGGCTATAAAACACCTTTTTGCTTCATAAGGTCTTGTTGGACGCCTAATCCCAATGCAAAACATCGACCACTTACCCACAGGAAACTCTGATCCCCTTTGGCCGCAGCTTGCTCTGCAGCCTGTATCGCTTCTTGGAAGTTTCCTGAATAAAAACGGCAAGCTGCCAAGTAACCCTGAGCATGCGGAGGATTGCCAGATAACCTCTCTAAGATGCGTGTTAAAATGACTGACAGGGTTGTATCTGCTCCCTGCATCCATGCTATCTCGGCGAACCTAAATAACCAATTGAGCGGAATCTCAACAGAATTTTCGATAGCATCTACAACAAAATCCAACACAGCATTCTGTATGTTATGCCTTTGACACATTGCATCCCAGGCATCTTGCTTGGCCTGTGTCAAACGCCTCGCGGCCACGCTATTTTGAGGCATAACGCAGCACAGAATACCGCACAGCACATAAGGTAGCTTTTTAAACATATAAATTTCCTATTCAAAGTCTCAATATCGTCGCTCCCCGAGTGTATAACAAATCCGGTAGCAGAAGTACACAGGAATTTGCTGTTTACGCATGAAGAAATCCTCGACAGCGTCGCGTGACATCGAACGCCTTGATATATCTGGTCGCAAATGGAATCGTGTACAAATTTTATTGAAGAATGAATCAATGGCCATATAACCAGAAATCGTCAAAATAAAACTACGAGCGTCCATAAAAGTGATAGTTTTAACGGGGGTTGCCTCAATAAGCTGCGTCAAAGATTTCTTCATGCGTAGGCTCTGACAGGTTAAGGGAGCAGCATGGACTTTTGCGAAGTTTTATACCAAAATCTCAGGTGTCAAAAAAGCATAGGAATGGTCCTGTGGAACATATTTCAAGCCCTAGCGCCGAATCGCAATTACAATCACAATCGCAATCCCACCAAAATCCTGAGACATCAGCGGAACGGCTCACCAATCCCCCTCACCAAAGACTAGATTTTAGCAAACCAGTTGTCCGGTTCGCCCCCAGCCCAACGGGCTATCTGCATATAGGTGGCGCCCGGACTGCGCTTTTTAATTGGCTGTTTGCCAAGCATCACGGAGGCAAGTTTTTGCTCCGCATAGAGGACACAGATCGCGAGCGCTCAACAGACGTCGCAATTAATGCAATATTCGAGAGCCTACAGTGGCTTGAGCTAAAATGGGACGAAGAACCCGTTTTTCAATTCGCTCGGGCCACACGCCACGCCGAAATAGCGCAGAATCTTGTGAAGGAAGGGAAGGCGTACTATTGCTACTGTTCCCCCGAGGAATTGGAGCAAATGCGTAGTGACGCTATGGCGCACGGCCTTCCACCGCGCTATAATAGGTATTGGCGGGACCGCGACCCAAGCTGCGCGCCAGCTGGAGTTGCGCCTGTTATTCGGTTCAAAGCCCCCCTTGCCGGAAAAACCACTATTTTGGACCTAGTACAGGGGGAAGTGGAGCTTAGTAATACGCAACTAGATGATATGATTTTACTACGAGCGGACGGTACCCCAACGTATATGCTGTCTGTAGTAGTAGATGACTACGATATGCATATTACACACATTATCCGTGGGGACGATCACCTTACCAATGCCTTTCGCCAACACCATTTGTACGAAGCCTGCGGTTGGGAGACACCTCGCTTCGCCCATATCCCACTGATTCATGGGCCTGATGGGGCGAAGCTTTCCAAGCGCCACGGAGCCCTCGGAGCAGAGCAGTATAAAGAAATGGGGTTCCTCCCAGAAGCCATGCGCAACTATTTATTGCGGCTTGGATGGGCTCACGGCAATGACGAAATTATTTCTACAGAGCAAGCCATAGAGTGGTTTGATTTGTCTGCTATAGGGCGCTCCCCCGCTAGATTCGACACAATGAAGCTAATTAATTTAAATGGACATTACATCCGGGCAAGCGATAACAACCGGCTGCTGGAGGAAATCCGCCCACGTATCACAAAAACACTGAGCGAAGCGGTGCCGGACCAATTGGGGGGCGGCGGACAAGCTGAACGTGGGTTAGCGCTGGTATTACGTGGAATGGACAGCTTAAAAGAGCGCGCCAAAACCCTCGAGGAACTGGCGAAGAGTGCCATTTTTTATGTGCTAGCGCCGACGTACTCCGCATCAGACAATATTCATGCCACCCCTGAAGAATCCATTAAAAACCTAGATTTTTGTATACAAATTATCGATGGGCTGCATGATTGCGGTCAAATCAGTCAAAATAGTATAGAAACTGCGGTGAGGGGATTTTGCAAGGATAACGGACTAAAAATAGGCGATTTTTTGTATCCTGTTCGGGTCGCCCTAACAGGCAAAAAAATTTCACCAAGCTTATTTGAGGTTATCGAGATCCTAGGGCTAAAAGAGGTGGTAGCTAGGTTGCATAATTATAAGAACTTCCTTTCTTGCGCTTAAAACGGTAATAGTGAAGCAGATCCCCAGATTTTTTCGGCGGAAACTGTATCAGTGCATACCGTCTTTACCGCGGAAAGCTAGCTGTCTACTCTCATGGCTCTCAACAGTAGGCACCTTGACACAGCGGTCGGTATTTTGCTTACGTTAAATGTGTAGTTTTATCACAATGAAAGATGACGCTAAAATCAGTAATTGTTTTATGCGCTGTGCTACTGTGTGCGGGGTTTTTCATCCTTGACTTTTTGCGCAATTATACTAGGTATGATTTTCTTGTAAAAGGCGAGGTGTGTATTGCCCTTGATAGGAAGGAAGACGCGATAAAAGTAATTGGCGTTAATGGGTGCGTCACCGTGCCACTAACGAAAACGGATGAACAAAAAATGAGAGACAAAATCGAAACAGAATTAGGCGAAAAAATGCAAGCTGAATTGTCTGCTTCGATGGCAAAGCAACACGGCATGCCATCGCCACAATAGGCCCGTCGGGAACACCATTATCCTGGACACCCCCCAAAAAATAATGTTTTTTGGGCGGAGTTATGTATAGTTTGGTAGTTATTTGTTTTATTCCAGTTCTTCCTCATGGATATTTCAAACCTTATTACACGACATTCGATATTTTTACCAATTATAAGGGTTTTTTTGCTAGACTAACCCGCTACTGGTGTGTTTTCTTCTGGCCAGCCAAGAAAGAGGTAGATGAATGAATTGGTTAACAGATTTCGTACGCCCTAAAATTAGAGCCTTTATCGGGGACTCTCCTAAAAATGTTCCTAATGATCTTTGGAAAAGGTGTCCAAAATGCGAGCAAATGGTGTTTAATAGGGAACTACAAGATAACTTAAAGGTATGTCCGCAATGCTCATACCACATGCGGCTATCCCCGCGGGAAAGGCTTGATCAACTTTTCGATGATAAAAGTTATCAGTTTTTGCAGGAACCTCTCGCCCTCGAAGACCCCCTTTCTTTCAAAGACATTAAGAAGTACAAAGACCGCTTGAAAGAGTACCGCGACAAAACGGCCGAAAGAGATGCAGTGCTGGCGGCGACCGGGCGTATTAACCTCAAAAGAGCCTTAATTTTTGTGATGAATTTTGATTTTATGGGGGGGTCGATGGGCTCATATGTTGGCCAATCATTCCGCCGGGCCGCAGAGCATGCGATTAGGCAAAAGTTGCCCTTTATAGCTGTAACTGCTTCTGGTGGGGCGCGAATGCAGGAGGGCATTATTTCCCTGATGCAAATGCCAGTAACCGTGATATCCGTTGAAAGATTGAGTACCGCGCGATTGCCGTTTATTACCGTTTTAACTGACCCAACGATGGGGGGGGTCAGCGCTTCCTTTGCGATGCTAGGGGATGTAGCGATCGCTGAACCTGGCGCTTTAATCGGGTTTGCCGGACCGCGCGTCATAGAGGAAACGATTAAGCAAAAGCTGCCTGATGGATTCCAGACTGCTGAATTTTTGCTTGAGCATGGGATGGTTGATATGGTCGTGCACCGCAAAGACTTAAAGGAAAAAATAAGCAAAACAATTAAGATTTTGACTGAAAATGTTGGAGCTGATGAGGAACTGTGATCTTGTGGTTTTGTGATTTTGTAGTTTTATGATCGCGGTATCATTTGTGAATAAATATAAGGATTTGCTTAAATCTTGTTTTTACATACAAAGCGAATCTAACAAAAAAGAAAATGGTTTTATTACAATTGATACTGAGTTCGTTCGTAGAGATACTTACTTCCCGGTACTATCTTTGATACAGGTCGCGATACAAAATGAATCTGGCAGGAAGGCTTTTATCTTTGATATCACTAGCTTTTCTGATGAGGAGTTGAACCCCCTATTAGGCATCCTTGTTTCCCCACAAATTACTAAAGTTTTTCACTCGGCGCGGCAGGATTGCGAGGCGTTGTTGCATAAATTTGGCACTTTACCTAGCCCTATTTTTGATACGCAAATTGCTTATGGCTTGCTGAAGGTAGAAAGAGTTATAGGGTATGAAGCAATCGTAAAGGCCGTACTTAACGTAAACGTAAACAAGGAGTACCAGACGTCTAAGTGGCTGGAACGCCCGCTAAGCGCGGAACAAATTCGCTACGCGGCGTACGACGTGATTTACCTTATCGATGTTTATGAGGCGATTTTACTGGAATTAAAGCGGAAGGGCAGGGAAGAGTGGGCGCGCAAGGAAAGCTGTGTTTTTATTGATAGAGAGCTGTACGAGGTTGACGCCCTTTCGTTATGGAAAAAAATGCCGGTTTGTGCGCGGCAATGGAAAGAGGCGGTCGCTTTGAAGTATTTACTGGCCTGGCGAGAAGAAAAAGCGATTGCTATTAATAAGCCTAAAGGCCACCTTATTTCCGATCAATCTTTATTTGATATATGTTTAAATCGTAAGAAAGAGCTTAGTACTAGCGATATAGTAAAATCTATTTCGAAGTATTCAAAAAGAATTTCCATGAAGATTATTATGGAGTATGATTTGGTCCCCTCTATAAAAAACGTGCTAAAACAAGTAAATCTTTTGTTAGCTCAAATGGGCGAGAGTCAAATTACCAACATCAAGAATGAAATAGATAGTATTGGGATGAATAGAAGGGATGATAACATGCACCAATTAAAATTGTTATTAAATAAGATTTGTAAAAAATGCGCGGAGAAGCACGGAGTTTCTGCATGGCTCTTTGCGCCAAAGGCAGAAGTAAAACTCTTGATTCACGGATTTTTTAAAACAAAAAACTTGTGGCTGACGAAGTCGAAACTTTCTATTGGTTGGAGGAAAGGGCTTCTCAAACCATTTGAGGAACAAATTTATGATTTGCTAAAAGGCTAGCTTGGAGCGGTAGCCTATAGCCAAGAGACACCATAAAGAGGTCCCACAATCAGTCGTCCTCTTTGTTAGCGTCCTTATTATGTTCCGGCGCGAAGCCCCTTTGCGCTTTGGACAGGTCGTTTACTAACGCTATTATGTACGATTTTGTTTCATCCTTGAGTAACAGGAATTGCATCAAAAACTCGTCGATTTCTTGTAAAGTTACCTTGGGGGCAGCTGGTTTGTCTTTTCCCGTGCCAACTTCGAACTCTTCACTGGCTGATTCTTGTAACACGGAGGGAGTTTGGGCTGCTGTAAGAAAAAAATAACTAACAGGAAGGATTAGCACCTGGCAAAACTCAATCATCCTATCTATTTTAGGGCAATTCACCCCAGTTTCGTATTTTTGGATCTGCTGTGCGGTGATGTTTAATTTTTGCGCCAAGTCTTTCTGAGTTAGAGAGAGTTCTTTCCGTCTTTTTCGAATCAACTCCCCGATTCTAACGCTAACGGCGTCCTTATGGTACTCACTGGGCAGAGCCATAGCACAATCGCTTCGAAAGAACTAACTATAAGAGGATAACCAACTAACGTTTTACTTGTAAAGAGATAAGCTGACAGCAATTTTACCGTCACTTTCCCGGGCTAAATTCGTAATTATTGAAACAATGACAGCTGTTATAGTTAACGGCGATACGGATGCATTGGCACGCTTGCAAGTTTTTGTTAGAGTGAGGCACTGGTTTTTGCGTGTATTCGCTATATGTCTAAACAAAAATCCTTTCAGCAGGTAATTTTGGATCTGCAACAATTTTGGGCCTCTTATGGGTGTGTTATTTTGCAGCCATATGATATGGAGGTTGGCGCAGGTACATCCCACCCAGCAACGTTGCTGCGTGCACTAGGGAAGGATTTCTGGAAAACAGCATATGTGCAGCCCGCCAGGCGCCCTAGCGACGGCCGGTATGGCGAAAACCCCAATAGAATGCAGCAATATTACCAATTCCAGGTTTTCATAAAACCGGAACCACAAAACTCGCAAGATTTGTTTTTGCAGAGCCTTGAGGCTATCGGCTTGGATTTATCAAAACATGACGTCCGGTTTGTTGAAGATGACTGGGAGAACCCATCCCTTGGCGCGGCAGGACTTGGATGGGAGGTGTGGTGCGATGGTATGGAAGTAACGCAATTCACGTATTTCCAGCAGGTTGGCGGTATAGATTGTGATGTTATTCCAGTTGAAATAACGTATGGGCTCGAGCGGCTAACCATGTTCTTACAAAATGTTGATAATTGTTTCGAAATCAATTGGAACGGCGGGCAAGACGAAAATAAGTATTCGTATAGGGATGTGTGTATTCGGCAAGAAAAAGAATTTTCGGTGTATAATTTTGAATTAGCTTCGGTCGAAATGCTTTCTAACAACTTTAAAGATTACGAAATTGAATGCCGCAGATTAGTTGCAAATGGCGTAGTTTTGCCAGCCTATGAACAATGCCTAAAGGCGAATCATTGTTTCAATTTGCTTAATGCGCGCGGAGTTGTGAGCACGACTGAGCGAGCGGGTTACATATCAAGAGTACGCTTTTTGGCGAAGTTATGTTGCGAGGCGTGGGTAGGAGGTGCGGTATGAATAACATTTTAGGTCCCGCTACAAAATTCTTTTTTGAATTTTTTTCCGAGGAGATCCCGGCAAAAATGCAAAAAACAGCGGAAGTGGCTGCGCGGACTGTTATAAGCAAGATCCTAGAAGATAATGCGGTAAAGTACGAAGCTGTCACCGCGTCATGTGCGACAAGACGACTTTGTGTGTGTGTTGAGGGGATTGCGGAGCAGGCAGATTCGACCATAGAGGAAAAACGCGGGCCGCGAACGAGCGCGCCGGAAACCGCAATTGCGGGCTTTTTGCGTATTAATTGCCTAAAAAGGGGCGATTTGTTTAAAAAAGATGGGTATTTTTATGCAAAAATAGAAAAGACTGGCGAGCTATTTGTTAACCACATTCCAGCGCTTTTTGCAGACTTTATAAGATTGATGCCATGGCCCAAGACCATGCATTGGTACAACTCCAAGACCAAGGAGCATTCGCTGCCATGGGTTCGCCCGGTTCGCTCTGTAATGTGCTTTTTTTGCGAAACCCCTATCGTTTTTGATATTGACGGATGGGGGATTACGACCGGAAATATAACAAAGGGAAACAGGTGCTTTTCTGATTCGGATATGTCGGTAAGCTCATACGGCCAATACAAACACCTGATGTCGGAGGCATTTGTGATTGCAAATTATACTGAGCGCCAACAAATAATACTTAGCGTAATAGAAAAAGCTGTAAAAAAACAAGGAGTATTACTTAAGCACGACCAGGCATTACTTGACGAAGTTACAGGGCTTGTGGATTATCCTTTCGCCATAGTAGGTAACATCGATGAAAATTTCATGGAACTACCCGATTTTGTTTTGTCAACGTCTATGCGCGTTCACCAAAAATATTTCTCTACAGTGCATGAAAATGACAAAATCGCTCCGTTTTTTGTTGCTATCTCTAATAGAGCAGAAACTGACGGCATTCGGTTAGGTTTTGAAAGAGTATTAAATGCAAGGTTAAGCGATGCATTATTCTTCTATAATGCGGATTTAAAGATCCCGTTAAGTTCCCGTACCACGCAGTTGGAGAGCGTAATTTTCCATGAAAAACTAGGGACTGTTGGGCAGAAAGTAGCGCGATTGGGAGCTATTACAACGATAGCAAAACAGGCGGCCCTTTTGTGCAAGATGGACCTGGCAACGCTGATGGTTGGCGAATTCGCAGAGCTCCAAGGACTTGCTGGGGCGTGCTATGCGCAAAAGCAGGGGGAAGCGCCGGAAACCGTAACAGCAATTCGTGAGCATTACAAGCCCGCCGGGCCGGACGATTCTTTGCCGTCTAGTTCGCACGGCCTGGAATTGTCGCTTTGTGATAAAGTAGACACATTGGTTGGGTTTCTTGGTATCGGTATCAAGCCATCTGGCTCGAAGGACCCTTTTGCTCTTAGGCGGGCGGCGCTTGGCGTGATACGTATTGCCCTAGAAACCAATGAATTTAATTTAAGGGAAACTGTTTTAACTGCGGTCCGTGAATATTACAAACAAAACATACTATTGAAAGAGGATGTGTTTTTTGATTTTACTGATTTCTTATTGGAAAGGTTTGCTTTCTATTTAAAAGACCAGTTGGCGGTGCGCTACGATATCGTGGAAAGCGTCATTTCTTTTCAAAGGAAATCCAGTGACCCACTTGATATTTACGATGCTGGTTGTCGGGTATCGGCTCTTGATGGCTTTTTAAAAGAAAAAAGCAGTGACGCCTTTATGACGCTATTTATGCGTATAGAAGGTATAATTAAGCAGTCTTCTGTTCGTCCTCTAAGCGATGTGCCTTGGCAATTAAATGAGGATCTGTTCGAGGCCCAGGAAGAGCACAACGTTTGTAATGCCTTGGATGCGGTGTATGGGGCCGTGCTTGAAAACGTACAAAATAAAGACTTTTTAGAGGCAATGCGAAGGATTTCCTCGCTATACGAAAGTTTTGAAAATTTTTTCACTGCCGTGAAGGTTAATTCTGATAATCTGCAGGTGAGGGAAAATCGCTATGCTATTTTGAGGAAATGCCTGTTTTTGTGCGAAAATGTGTCGGATTTTTCCAAAATAAGGGTGAAATGATGTCCGGACCGGAAGGCGGCATGGTAGTATTCGCTCTACAGGCCTTCAGGGATAATGCTTGCATGCTATGCCATTTTGCCATGTGCCCTACTTCGCAAAAACACTTTTCGCAAAAACGTTGGGGAAGCGCTGTGAAGGCCTGTATCCTTTGGGATCTTTGGGCTTGGAGGGTTTTTTCGTGCGTTAACGAAATTTTAATCTTTTTGTGCTACCCTAACCGTCCACAGCCCCCGCCCACCCCTCGGGGATCATTATGGCACTATTTTGATTTAAAAAGTGTTAACAGCAGAACAAATTCCCTGAAATTTTTTGGGGCCTGTAACCTTTTTGCGACAAAAATTGTTGGCGACATGCAATATATGGGGTGTCAATGAGTCATACGCAATTGATATACAGCCAGTACGCCCCAATTGGCAAAAGCTTGCAAAAAATTGTTGCTCCTATTTACAAAAAGCACGGGATGTTCAAAGCGGAGCTGTTCCTGGATTGGACTAAAATCGTTGGGGGCAGTTTTCCTGATGTATTACCAGTACGCCTTTCCGGCTCTGATGCAGCGGGCTATTGCCTTTATTTGCAAGCGTCGCCATCCGTCGCCGCGCAAGTAGTGTATTTTATTCCTAATATTTTGGATAGGATTCGTCAGCACTTCGGCTCGCAAGTAATTAAAGAAATCCGCCTAATAAACGGCCCTTGTTTACATAAAAATCTGCCACCTAAAGATAAGACGGCGGAAAATGGCGCAGAACAAGCGATGAAACCCACACCGCCTGCAGTTGTCGGCATCTCGTACCCGCCACTCAAATCAGCCATTGAAAGACTGTTTGCCCATGTGATGTGACCGTTCTCACTGGATCGGGAGGTGGTGGTGTTTTCGAACGGTCACAACTATAATATTACGCATTATTATTAATTATTAATTAACAATGGCATGTATTGTGCATTTTTATTAAAAAAAGATTTCAGAATTTTGTTTTTTTGGGGGGAATGCGCACGTAAGGCCTTAAATTACGCCACTTTACCGTGGGACATCAATATCTGGAGCATCCACAGCCTTCATCCCGACAACGTTGTAGCCGCAATCGACATAGTGCACCTCTCCAGTGACAGCAGAAGACAAATCGCTAAGCATGTATAGCCCGGACTTGCCTATTTCCTTTTGCTCAACATTCCTCCTTAAAGGGGAATTGTTTTTATTCCAGTTCATGATGTAGTGAAAATCCCCGATGCCAGATGATGCGGCGGTACGGATTGCTCCAGCCGAAATAGCGTTGACCCTGATGTTGCTTGGCCCAAGATCTGCAGCTAAATATCTTACGCTAGCCTCTAAGGCCGATTTTGCAACCCCCATCACGTTGTAGTGCGGGATTACGCGATTAGCGCCTACGTAGCTAAGAGTCAATATAGCCCCACCATTTTTCATATATTTACTAGCTTCTCGGCAAATCTCTGTAAAAGAAAAGCAAGAAACAAGCATGGTATTAAGGAAATTATCCCGTGTTGTGTTTATATATCCTCCGGTTAACTGGTTCTTATCTGAAAAAGCAATGGAGTGCAGGACAAAATCGAAAGTTCCCCACTGGGCACCGATTTCCTGGAATGTGCTGGCAATTGCTCCATCCTTTGAGACATCACACGGAGCGACTATCGTATCGGATTGGATGCTATCCGATAGTGCATCAATTCTTTTTTTAATAGCGTCATTAGGAAAAGTAAATGCTATTTCCGCACCATGATTTTTTAATTCCTTAGCAATCCCCCAACCAATAGAGCTTTCGTTCGTTACTCCCATAATGACGCCACGTTTCCCTTCCATTAATTTTAAAGACACAAAACACCAAGCTAATAATCGCCTAGGCCAATTTATGACATTGGTAGCGCAAATTCAAGCCTTCCTTCCCTCAGCACCCTACACATCCCGCTATCCCTTGGAATGCGCGGTATTCAGCGGTTGAGACAAGCACTTGAAACAAGTATGTGGGAATCTTGCATCTAGTTGGAAGCGCCCGCCCCCACCCCCAGGGCCATTTAGTTCTAGCATAAACACGGCAGAAAGCCTCACCATTTAGTTCTGACTGGTTGCTGAATTTCTACCAGCTCTGAGGGAGAACTAAAAGGCCCTGAGGGATGACCCCCCATTTAAAGGATATCACAAAAAGGTTAAGGAATACTTAAACCCCCCAGAAATCCAGGGGGTGTAGGCGCCGCCCGCTCGAAACCCCCAGCAAACCAGGAGGTACACTACAGCCCTCCTCAATGTCTCCAGGAATCTCGGTGGATACGCCACTACCACCGTCAAAATCGCCAAAACACCAGAAAAGCAGGAGGCCACACCATCGCTCCCAGCCAAAACCCTAGCAACATCTACACTTGACCCGAACATACAAAATGTGTAAAATGCATTTGTTTTTGCGAGGTGGTACATTGTCGTGAGCGAAGGAAAGTTCCGGATAGAAAACGAATTTATCGGAATTAACTTCAA
>JAIRNU010000105.1 GCA_031257945.1 Holosporales bacterium | reverse complement strand
TGGGCCTCCTGGTGTGAAAGTGCTGTGGACAGGGTGGATGAAACTGGAGGTACTTATGGAATACAAAGAGTTCCTCGCGTAGTTTTTTGCGGGGGAGGGGAAACGGGTCAAGTGTAGGGGTGGGTGGGGGCTAGGGATGGCTCCCCATTTAAAGGATATCACAAAAAGGTTAATATTTCGTAAATACTTTGCAAATACTTGAAACCCCAAGGGAACCAGGTGATACAGGCCCCGCCAGCTCAGTCTCCCCAGAAATCCAGAATGGACACCGCAGCCCCACTCAAAGTCTTCAGGAATCTTGGTGGATACGCCACTACCATCGTCAAAACCCCAGAAACGCTGGAGGCAACACCATCGCTCCCCGCTAAACCATAGCAACATAGAAGGGTGGGGGGCGGGCGCTTCCCACTAGATGCAAGATTCCCACATGCTTGTTTCAAGCGCTTGTCTCAACCGCTGAATACCGCGCATTCCAAGGGATAGCGGGATGTGTAGGGTGCTGAGGATCGCACATTTTGGACTGCTTACACACCACTCCCTCAGAGACGATGTAGGGGGATATTCGACCATCTACTTGTTGATAGGCTGCTGTAGCACCATATTCCGGAGTTTGGTGTACTTATTAACAGAGTTCTTTTCAATATCGTCATATAAAGGGTCAAGTTGCGCACGAGAAATTAGGAGCCCGGTTACTTGCGCCCCGGTGTCGTACCACATTAACCGGCGATTATCATTATACGGCAAACTCCTGTTAAGAGTTAGTAAGAAAACAGGGTCAACGAAGCTATCGAAGAGCATGCCGATGGCCGTTCGCATAGTACCAGGCCCAATGCCAGGCACGACTACATACGGTCCGTGGGACACCCCCCATTTTTTGAAAGTTTCAGCAAATCCAGTGTGGTTCTCATGCAATCCAAGTTTGGCCGAAACGTTAAAGATTCCGCCTAGGCCCAAAAATGTATTGATAACGAATTTACCGGAAGTTTTCCCGGCCTCCTCGATTTTCCCCTGTAATAACCAGCATAAAAAACGAAGAGGAGCCGTCAAATTCGTTACAAAATTAGCAACTGCGCTTTGCACTGGTTTGGGTAATACCTTACTGTATGTTAGTGCGACAGGGCGGATGAACATTAAATCAACTCCTCGATGGATACCGTAAAGAACCCGATTTATTTTTTCCATAGGATCGCTCTTCGAAAAATCTATTTCTTGCCCCATAAATTGGTCGAGCTCGTTGTCTAGATCTTCGGAAATGTCTTCGTCTTGCGCATCCTCTGGTGCTTCTGTTTCGTCATCCTCGGCGGCCTCGTCCTCTACGTTTGGAGTGCGTGATTGTTTAGGCGGCATTCGGGGGCTCGAAGTATTCGTTGTCGTAATAATTTCCTGATTTTTGTTTATATGTGAACAGCTGGTAAAACAAAAAATAATAGGGATAAGTACTGTACATTTAATTAAGCTTTGCATCGTAAAAACTGGCACCTTGTATCTGCCCGGCAAGATAGCATTAAATGATACAAAGAAATGGTGTACAGGCCAAGTCGTATTGTTAGCTGTCTGAGCACCTACCGATTTTAATGGAGGCCTAAATCGGGGGTATACACTATGCCAGTGCATTACTCTGTGAAATGTGGGACGCACGACATGGGCCTGGTTTCTGGCCAAGGAGCCTTACTCCACAACCGCTTAATACCAACTGCTTTTGCAAGCTAGCACCGTGTGGTGGTTTTCCAATAATTGGGGCTCCCAATAATTGGGTTTGGCAAATCATCTTGCTGCTTTTGCCGAAGGGCCTATTACTTCATTCTTCCAAACTCCATCTGAGGCTGGAGTTTTCCCACTGTATTCTTCTTTCAAAACTTGTAGCCTGAGCATTAATTCTTTTTTATTAAATATATAGGATAATCAGTACTGAACTTGTTCAGTCTTAATTCAACGAGAATTATAGTGATAAAATACATATGCGCGGACGTCGCCCTATTAGTATCATCGATCAACATCATATCTTCAACATAGGTTCCATTCGAGCTAAAATGGAACTGGTCGTTGGCGGAGAGAAGCTGTTTTCAACGTTGCGTTTTGAAGCGCGTTGGAGACATTTCGCTCCTCCGCCATTGTTCTGTTTTTAAGGGCGAACGGAATAGTGCGGCATAGACCGCGAATATGACGATGCCCCAAAAACATTTTTATTATAGGTGATTTATGGTGAGTATTGGAGAAGCGACCGAGTTGGCCGAGATCAATCGTTATATTAACGATTTGAAAGAGAACAAGAGGCGCTAGAAAAACAGGCTGGAGGAAGCGTTTGTTAATGCTGACGTAAAAGAAAGCATCCAAAAGAGGATTGCTGAGCTTGAAAGCGAGATAAAAGCCTTGAAAAACAAGTCTTTCGACGGGAAAGACGGTATGTACCCGTCTTCCAGGCTATAGCGGAATATCCAGCGTTTGATTGCGGTACAATTTTTGCGTTGGGTCGATGACACGCCCGAGGTATTCGATATCGTTGACTTTGCGGCCGTGTTAATTGGAACTACTCCGTTTTGAATAATCGATATTATGGAAAATGCAAAAATTTATAAAAACACTACGGCCAGTTTTAAAAGAAATTTCATATATACAACGCGTATTAATATTATATGCCATGTTCTCGTTTGTTTTTTTGTTTTTTTGTTTTTTATAATACCTACTGCATGTTTTTTCGATTTTGTGAATACTTGTCCAACAGCTAATGTTTCGAATGCGCAGTGTGCATGTGAGAAGGTAGGGCATGAGTTTGTATGGGGATGCATGTGTGCTAAATATTTTTTGTTTATATTCAATCGTAATATGTTCCACCCTTGCGGCGGTGCCACAGCCAGGCCGCTATACAGCCGATATGGAAAAGGTCTCTGGGGTACGGTTTGACAAAGACCGTATAAAAAAGATGCGGCCTCATAACGCCAAACATAACCCCGAAACATTAGCAATAGTAGCGGGGAAAAATAAGGATGTCGATGAGAAGCCGCAAGCGAATAACGTAGCAACGAGCAGCTCAGAGGATAACGCTGCAGACGCTTTTGTCGATAAAACGCTGATCCACAAATACTCCGCAAAAAAACGTAGGTACCGCTCGTCGGCCCGCTGAAGCCTTACAGGACGCGCTAGGGCTGCTGAGCCCCCTGCCCTGCCCTAGCCAAATTACGCGATCCGTTCTACGACGTCTTTTTGCATTTTTATAAGCGTTTCTATGCCTTGTTGAGCAAACTCAGTTAACTTATTCAACGTCGGTACTGAGAATGGCTTCCGCTCGGCAGTCATTTGTATTTCTATAATATCGAACTTATCGTTCATAACGAAATTAGCGTCGACTTCGGCGGTTGAGTCCTCCTGATAATCCAAATCGAGCAATTCTTCACCATTACATACACCGCAAGAAATCGCCGCAATATTCCCAACAATAGGATTCTCCTTGATTTTCCCTGTTTTGAGTAACACTTGTATCGCATAATGCATGGCGACAAACCCGCCAGTAATACTTGCGGTTCTAGTCCCGCCATCGGCTTGCAAAACATCACAATCGATACGAATTTGCCGCTCGCCAAGGAGGCGCAGGTCAACAGCAGCGCGCAAAGAGCGCGAGATAAATCGCTGAATCTCCATAGTTCGCCCGGATTGCTTGCCCTTTGCAGCCTCTCGTTCTATTCTTTCCGATGATGAACAGGGCAGCATGCCATATTCCGCTGTTACCCACCCTGCCCCGGAATTTTTCAAAAAAGGCGGGACTTTTTCGTCAAAAGAAGCTGCGCAGATAACGTGCGTATCTCCAAATTTTACAAAACACGATCCTTTCGCATTTTTTACAAATCCTGGGCCAAGAAAGACCTGCCGTAATTCGCACGGGCCGCGCCCTCTGTTTCTTTTCATTTGTACACTCTCATCCCAAAATTACCATCCCAAAATTACCCAACAACTACCGCTGCCATTGCAATAACATATTGCGTTTAAAGGCCCACGTGGAATCTACCACAAGTAGGCCTGCATACGTAAGTCATGATTAGCCTCTTTGCGATATCTACAGCTGGTGTGATCCCCTGCCTACGCACGACGAAACCTCAGCACCCTACACATCCCGCTATCCCTTGGGATGTGCGGTATTCAGTGTCCAAGATCAAACACATGTGAGAAAAAAACGCTGCAATAACAAGCGTCGGATTTGTCGGTCTTCTGGCGGACAAATTTTGACTCCCTGAATCGCTTGATTTGCAGGGGGTTGACCACGCTTACGCGCTGCCCTGACTCGTGCAAGAAATTCGCTAAAGCTTGATGGTAGCAGCCAGTGGCCTCCATGCAAAAATGCGGCTCTTCCGTTTTAGCTCGAATGGAACCTATGGTGAAGATATGATGTGCAGTAGAAGATGTGGCGGGTGCTGAGGTGGCTGTCAATAAATTCAGCTATAACACTCTTTTTGTGTTACAATGCCCATATGGTATTTTGTTTGGAGTAATTATGGACATAAAGAAGTGTTCTTTTTTGATAGTGATGCTTTGGGGCGTATTTGCCTCAGGGCTGGAAGCGGCGTCTCATGAAATACGATCGGTGTATTGTAAACAATGGGGGGATATTCCCAATCCCCCGAACGGGTTAGTCCTGCCAAAGTGGATAAACCGTTTTAACGAACGATTTCCTGATGTAAGAACGTGGCTGTCAAAGAAGTCGTCTATCACCGTTAGGACTACTGACGAAAAGGTATTAGAATGGGCGAATGCATGGTTGGGGGAGAATACCACACCTGAAGTAGAAGCCAGTACGCAGGCAGTCATGAAAAAACTACAGCAAGTTCAAGTTGATGGGTGTGACTTCGTCGTAACGATTGCTGATTCGCATGGAAACTATGAGTTATACGTAAGAATTTTGGCTTTAGTACGTGCTTTGAGACGGCAATACCCAAATCAGAAGGTTATAGTAACGTTTACTGGTGATGTTTTCGCACGTAACACAGAAATGGCACGTCCATATCAACCTGGTTTGTTTAGTTTTTTCGCTAAAAAATTAACAGCCATTGATGGATCAAAAGTTGTACTTTCTAAGGGCAACCACGAATTTCAAGATCCTGTGCATCTTGCACTTCTCAAACGTTCATTGGCGCAAGATGGTATCCACTTCATATCCAATGTTAGTCCATTTGTCAGAGGGAATTTTGTAGAGTATCCCGATAAATTCCTTGGGAAGTGGGGATTTGGCAATGATCATAATTGTGATGAGAACGAAATTGATGCGCAAAGACTTAGCCCAGTTGATCCAGATGACCGTTGGATATATCTCAAGTACCATACTGATAATACTGACATAAGACTTTATGGCCTCGAATTGCACAATCTGGATGAAGCTCGTCCAATATGTGAGCATGTTACCCCATTCGAGCAATACCACATAGAAGGTAATACGTTGTTTTTCCCACATGTTGGTGCTAGTGGCATGTACATTGGTGGGGGAGCTCCGACAATTGTGCCATATGTACTTGATTTAGATTTTTGGAAATCTTTGTGGCCATTAAAATCTGATAAAGGATTTTCTAGAGGAGAAGAACTGTGGGCGCAATGGGCTCAAGAGCACAACGGACACCATCATCCAATGCTAATATCAACAGCTAGGTCTTTATGTATTGCGTTAAAACAACTTGTTACGCTGTATCCTGAGGGACCAATTAATCTTGACATAATGTCGCATGCAACACGTATACAAACAAGAAACTTTTTTGAGCCATTATGCCAAGCGTATGGTCAGCAGATTTTGGACGCTTGCGGTGGGGCGAAAAATTGGAATAGGTTGAATATATGGTGTAGTGGTGGACACCACCACTACTCGTTTGACGAAAGTACAACAGGAGAGTTCAAGGAGCCCGCAGATAGAGGTCCGTACATCATCAACTTTGCTCTTCCTGATGTACAGCCGAAAGTGTGTAAATATACGGCGCCACCAATATATGGACCTGATGGGCTCATTCTTTTGGTCCGGCGTAACCAGCGTCAGCCCGCAGCACTACCAGCTAATTTGGCATTAGATGACAGTGCGAATGCGATGTTCATGACCGATTTGCAAGTTGCTTATCAAGACGCTGGGATTAATCTCCCCGTTCCGCCAGCAGTATTTCCTCAAGTAGCCGATGGCGCGGTTCGTGATGTAGATGCAGAAGACGACGACGCTGTTCCTCCGGCACCAAATGTTGCCGCTCATGCTGCAAATGTCGTCCCTGTAGGTGCAAATGCTGACGCTGGCCGTCTTGACGCTGACCCTGTAGGTGATGCAGCCCCTGCAGGCGGAGTTGGCCGTCCTGCAGGTGGTGAGGAGAACGCTTTTGTTGGTGCAAATGCCGCCCCTATAGGCGCAGTCCATGCAGCAGATCCTAATGCTGCCAATGGCCGTCTTGCAGGCAATGCAGGTGGAGACGCTGATCTCCATGGCGCTGTTGCAGCCCCTGCAAATGACAATCCTCCTGTCGCAGACCCTGCAGGCGGAGCTGGCCGTCCTGACGCTGATGAGGACGAGGATGATACAGGCAGAGACGCTGATCTACATGGCGCTGTTGCAGCCCCTGCAGATGATGATCCTCCTGTCGCAGACCCTGCGGGCGGAGCTGGCCGTCCTGACGCTGATGATGAGGACGAGGATGATACAGGCAGAGACGCTGGTCTCCATGGCGCTGATGGAGCCCCTGCACAGATGGATGGCGCGGATGATGAAGCTGCAGGGCCCCAAGCTCCAGCTTGGCGGTGGCGAAATGTAGCTATAATCTCTGGAATAGCAGCCACAGCAATAGCTGGCTGGCTTTTGTGGCGTCATTACCGCGACAATGTAGTAGCGCGTAACTAAAATGTACGATTACCG
>JAIRNU010000068.1 GCA_031257945.1 Holosporales bacterium | reverse complement strand
AGAGTTACTAGAAACGCGCTTATGCACCAGAGGTATATCTGGCAACTCTTGCCGCTTGCCCTATTGTATTCTTATTTCAGCATGAAATCACACACCAAGAATAATAGGCTGCACACTTTCGACAAAACTGTGGTAACATACCAGTGTAGTATATGTATATGCACAGAGTTAGAATGTTACCCGCTTTGCCACAAAAAAGTAAGTTTCTAGGAAGAAGGTTGTTTCATTGTTTTTTTCTTCTATTCATAAATTTTATGCTAGCAACACTAAGCCACAGTGCAAGTGATGCGGATAAAGATGCACAGATATGTAACGCGCTCCTTGAAAACAATCCACATTTGCTCAGGAATATGGCAAGATTTTGGCGGAGCGGCGGAACCCTTGACGATGTGTTACTGTACATAACAGTGTTCAATAGGACAAATCTGATGCAGCAGTACGTAGACTTGGGCGGAGACCCAAACAGAATTGGACGGCGCAACGTGGGGCAAGGGTACTCCGGCTACCCCCTGTTAGTTTCCGCCGCGCGTTTTGGTAGCCCCGGAGTATTAGAAGTATTGCTGCTCGCCGGAGCTGATGTTAATGCGGTTACTGAACTAGGACTAGAACAAGGCAGAGATGGTGGAAAGAGCGCTTTGCATGCATGCGTCGGTACTAACAATTACGGTAGCTGGGAATGTGTCCGGTTGTTACTTAAGACTGGTATGGACAGGAATATCCTGGATGAACGCTGGCGGACTGCCGTACAATATTCTTTTGAAAATTCGACGCACCATCGTACTATTGCTGGACGGTCTTTTTTTGAAAATACGGTGCTCCATTCTGTTATGGAAATGCATATTTTACAAACGTGGTTAAACGATATCACCGCTATGGGCGGCGATTTTGAACGTCGGCGTTGGGTTGAAGTTTTCCGGACGCTGATTACCCTCCAATATTCCGCACACTTTAATTTCTATGCAATATGTCAAGAATTCATGAGATTGCATGACGAAAACAGGGAAGAAGATTTTTTCCCATGGATGCAAGACCGCGTTCTGGAGGTAATTGCGCCTGAAAGCATAAATGATTTTTACCAGAATTTGCAGAACCCATTTGTGCCGCCAGCTAATATCCTTACCGGGATTGCATTGCAGCCGCCGCCTATGGACCACGCCGCCGATAGTTTGGCGCTGCTCTTGAATGATACAGGAACCGATATTACTGTCAAAGACAAAAAGGGGAATACTATAATTCATATCGCGAGCCGAAGCGGGAATTTAAGCTGGCTTAGTGCGTTAGCGAGCTTTACAAGGCTCACTCCAGAGATACTTGCTGTAACAAACAGTGCCGGAGAGTCTGTAGAAGAGTGCTTACGCGAGGCCAAGAGCGCTTTAGTGGAAGCAGAAGAAGCGGATCGTCATGCCATGCAACAGGCAGAAGAGGCAAGAATACAGGCTCTTACTGATTTAAGACAGTCGGTTGCCGCAGCCGAAGAACGGCAGGCAGCCGAAGAACGGCAGGCAACTAGAAATACAATATTGGGCGGACTTCTGGTCTCGGCGGTAGTCACTGCTGCTGTTGGTGGAATTATTTGGTGGTGGTTGGCGCACCGGAGGCCGCCGGCATCACTTGGGCCTCGTAGGATACGATGAGCTGCGCCTTGGCTCTTTTAGACTAATTGCAAGAGTTATTAGAAACGCGCTTATGCACCTAGAGATTATCTGGACAAAAAAACACTGGATATTCAATATGTTTTTTCTTATGCTGACTCTCGACGTTTCGTCTCTTCGCGCACTGTGGTAGATAAGTTTAGTACAAACTCTACTTCTCCTTCTAGGTTAAAGAAAGTATTACTAAGCGTCGCGACTTTTTTTATTCTTCTTACCGTCGTCCTGATCGAGTATTACTTTTTTTTAAAAACACAACAAATTCCCATTGGCCTTTTTGCTTTAGTTTTTTATTTTTCAGCATTCCTGCCGGCGTCTTTTGTGACGCCCAGGCACATTTTTCTATTAAGCCCATTTTACGATTACTTTGCCGGGGTTCCACTGGGTTTTTTCGCCCTTATTTACTCTGTGCTACACTTCCTTATCAAGTCGCGGGAGGAATTTTTGTTACGCAACGGCGCTGTTGTAAGGTTTTGTACGTTCGGCGCCATGTGGGCACTAAAAAATGCTATGTCCTCGATCTTGTATTACTTTGTTTACGGAAGATTCCTTTGGGCAGAAAACCTCGCAAGTGCAACGGTTCTTACTTTACTATTTTACCCTGTCGTTTATACGGTATTATTAGTACTATCTCGGAAGTACGGACAATACGCATAACGTATGCATAACGAAAAACGCGAGGCCAGCAGCAATAGAACGACCGCACTTTGTTTGTTGATTTTCGGCGTTTTTACTGTCCTAATCTTTAGATTATTTTTCCTACAAATACTTAATCAGGAGCGCTACCGTTTATTGTCTGACAAAAACAGGATTTACACATCATTTTCTACCCCACCCCGTGGAATTATTTACGACAGGAATGGTGTGGCAATCGCAGTATCCGTTTTTAAATATCAGGCAGTTATTGAACTGCTCCAATATAAAGCAAGTAAATCATCTTGGGGACAAATAAAGGATAGCTTACACCTTGCAGCAGATCTTGCGTTACAAGACATTATTAATGCGCAAATAAAAAAAGTCGGCCCTTCAAATGCGGTTGTGATAAAGGACAACCTTAACCGCGACGATATTTTGCATACGGCAATTCTTTCATCTTATATCCCAGGAATTTCAGCGAATAAACAGGTTACGCGCTATTACCCGCAAGCAGAAAATTTTTGCCATATTATTGGGTATGTTACGGCGCCAAAAACTGAGGATATAAACAATGATGCTAGTCTGAATATCCTGGGATCTACTATTGGCAAAGCGGGTCTAGAGCAAGTGAAGGACTACAAACTTCGCGGCGAAATGGGCGTAAAGCAGTATGAAATCAATGCCTATAGGCGGTTTGTAAGAATTATTGATAAACAAAAGCCAAGCATTGGCCGCAACCTTCATACTACGATTGATGCGCAATTACAAGCTGAAGTGCGCAAAATAATGGGCGATGTAAGACGGGGTGCAGCAATTGTTATTGATGTACAAAATGGGGATATACTAGCGATGGTATCCGTTCCAACATTTGACCCCAATATCTTTGTCCAAGGCATGACCACAGAACAGTGGAAACAACTTTGTGCCGCCGCAGATAATCCGTTGATTAATCGGGCAATTTCCGGTGTATATGCCCCTGGATCCACATTTAAAATGGTCGTTGCGCTTGCCGCCCTCAAAAGTGGGATAATCGATAAAAATACTACCTTCTCTTGCCCCGGGTTTTGTGAAGTCGGAACACGGCGCTTCCATTGCTGGAAATGGCGGACCGTGGGGCATGGCGCTTTGAACATTTGCCAAGCAATCGCCCAATCGTGCGACGTCTTCTTTTACCGCATTGCCGAAAAGCTTGGCCCGCACAAAATACTGGAGGCCGCGAGGGAGTTAGGTATTGGCGCAAAAACCGCCATTCCCCTTCCGGCGGAAAAATCAGGATTTTTGCCTGTAGCGTCGCCGCAATGGAAAAAGCAGTATCTCGGGCAGGCGTTAAATCTTTCGATTGGGCAGGGGCAGCTACTAATGACACCAATACAAATGGCCGTTATGATTGCATCCCTTGCTACTGGCAAACTGGTTGTTCCGCGGTTAATTGTTTCAAACAAAGGGCACTCCGACGAAAAGCAATCCGCCAAGCTGCCGTTTCGAAAGGACCACCTGCAATTGGTACAGCAAGGAATGCGATTGGCAGTTAATAGTGCGTACGGGACGGCAAGGCGCGCCGGCGGGTCTGATGTAGAGATTGCAGGGAAAACCGGCAGTACGCAGGTTGTCGCTATTACGAAGGAGGAGAGGATTCGTGGCAAAATTGGCGAGCGGCCGTACCACCTGAAGGATCATGCCATGTTCGTTGGTTTTTCCCCGGTAGATACGCCTCGCTTCGCCGTTGTGGTAGTGGTAGAACACGGGGAGAGCGGCGGACGAGTTGCAGCGCCTCTGGCCCGTGACATTATCAGCGCTGCACAGAGGGTATGCCGTTATACAAGGCCCAAAAAAGGCCAAAAAGCGGAATTTTAGCAGGAACAAAGGTACTTCCGCATAAGCGTGAGGCGGAGTAGCAAAGTAGTAACATTCTGTCGGGGGAATCTACCACCAATAACCACTTCGTTGTATGTGTACTATTTCGCTGATTTCGTGAATCAAAATGTGCAGATGCTAAGTAGTAATTTTTTTATTGCATTTTCCTTCGGGACATCCTATCTAATGAACATAGTTTTCGTTTTCGTTGAGTGACGTATGAATAAAAATGTTTTTCTTTTAGGGTGTGCCTTGTTATCTGGCATTAATACCGTTATGGCGGGCGAGCTCACACCGGCAAACAAAGTGGAGCTTGACATTCCGGGTTATGTTGTCAGTAACAGTATCACCGCTGACCTTGGTGGCTCTGTGTGCAACAAATTGGGCGAAATGGCCGCCAACTTATTGTTAGGCGAGGATTCGAAGAGTGAGGATTCGAAGAGTTCGGTTCTAGATTTCTTTCGAGGGGGGATTGGTCTAGCCACGCCATTAGCATTGTATCTTTTGGGGGAACCGCTCGTTCCGAGTTGTTTGAATGGGCCGCTAACTTCTGCGACAGGCGGAGCTTATGCGAAACTATTCCTAAAGCAGCCGGACGGTTTGACCCGCACATTTATGGTCCTTACGTTAGGTAGCGCCCTTCTTGGCTTTGCTCCACGACTATTTATTGCAGCTGCACAGCAAGCCGTACAATATGCCATAGTGCCATACATAGCACAGTACTTTGTAACTCCTCTTACATTCAACGCAATTGCTCGAAACGAATATATCCGCAGCGTCGCTCTTTACGTGGCACAGATAACAACTTCCGTCTACCCACAAAGAGTAACGGAATTGATCAACGCGATAAACTTGCAAGAAGAGGAGTTAAAACGGCAATTGAACGAGGCCATCGCAAACGGGACTATCTCAAAGGAAAAGGCAGATGCGCGCCGTCAAAAATTGCAAGCGGATTATGAAAATGCTCGGCAAGGAGCATTGTTCGATTTCGGGATTAGCGCTTCAGTCGTCTGGTTCAGCTCTTTACAAGTTGCAGCATGGCTCGTTAGGTGGGTAATCGCCGCAGTTCTAGAAGAAGTTCCAGAAGTTCCTGCAAGCGACGTTGCGTAAATAACACCAGGCCTGCCTTCACAGCGCACAGCAAATCTAGCCATTGGCCCAAAAACAAAACGCCGCCAGTTCGACCTCAACCCATACTGGTGGCGTTTCGTACGTGATTCCAGCAAGAACAGCTTTTGCCACTAGCTACCTGCTGAACTGCTCTACCCTTTGCGGTGTCTCGCCTTTCCTCTGCTACTAAGCCCGCCTTTCCTGCCCATTTCCACGAATCCTTCGTGTGTAAGCTGTGTGGACCTCATTCGTCCACCGCGTCGCCCCAACTCCACATATCCAGCATGTCCTAATTGCTTAGCTCTCGCTAACCCGCCAGAACGAGCAGTAGTAATAACCTTTTCTTTGGGCATGGACGCAAACCCACGAAACTTAATGCGACTCTCCTTTGGCGCATTCGCAACAACATCAGCCATTTGTTTCCTCCAATCCTTAGCAAAACTGTCGATAAAAAACCAACCAACGGGGCAGGTTACCAAAAACAAAACCCCGGAAGTAAGCAGTAAAAAATGCGGTGAGACAACCTGTAGTTGTATTTTCGCTAGTCCATCTTGTTCTACACACTATATTAGAAAACGAAGCAGACTTTATTAATTTTTTTGTAGGAAACGGAGGTGTGCGACCAAGGAAAAACTTTCACACCTTACGCATTTGTTGTGTTAACGCATGTACGTACATGCGTTAACAAGATTGTCAAATTGTATGTCAGCGCAATTTAATAATGTCCTCTTGTGCAAATTAGAAATGTCCGGTTCTGCAATTTAGAAATGTCCGCTTTTTGGTAGAGAATGGGTCCATAATCCATTCCAAGATGAGGATCATTTTGGTGCAGCTGTGCAAATCAAACTAAACGAGAG
>JAIRNU010000036.1 GCA_031257945.1 Holosporales bacterium | reverse complement strand
CTGTTTGATCGGCTAAGGCAGGAAAAGTTGGCAAAGAAAACGTCACCTGCAGACGTGCTGCATATCGCAAAGGGAATATACCAAAACCGGAATATGTGGACTCAGCAGTGGGTTCGGAGCGAGATGACACAAAAGAACAGGAATTTGTTCAAAAAGCTAAAGATCGACCCACTAATTTAGGCGGAGTTAGCGCTTTAATAAGTCGTTCTCTTCTTTTGTCCATATTAGGTAACTAACGGCAGGAGAGAGGTAGTTATTCCAACGCTCTCTGCATTGTCTAACATTTTTTCCTGGATTTGGTTGGCAATTGTGTACCAACTATTTGTTCCCTGCGCAACCAGCGCGCAAAGCCGCGCATCTTCTTCTTCAGTGAATTTTGTGCGCTAGACGCCATATGCCAGTGACTCGCGTAGTGCACGCGCACTGGCAAACACAACGTTTTGGCCAGCGCATCCTAACAACAGCGCAAGTCCAGCGAATTTAATAAAACTGTTCATATTTTCAGTTTACCCTTCAATAACTTGTATACGAAGCATGTTATACACCATAATGGCGCAATTGTGTGCACTTTTTAAATCGCGCAGAGACACCAAGCGACTAACCGGGATAACGCCAGCAATACCAAACAAGCCAGCGCCCCACCTTTGCCTGAAGCCCTACAACTCCAGGCATAGCGACGGCTGAGGGCTGTAACCCAGCTTACTTTTTGTTGCGATCATGATTAAACGGACTTGACGGGCGAGAACGGCCTCTTGGGCCATCTCCCCTCGGGCCACCGTCTCCTCTTGGTCTACCGCTATTACCTCTTGGACCACCGTCTCCTCTAGGCCTATCACCATCGCGGGGCTTGCGGTCTCCTCCCCTTGACCTGTCGCCATCTCCTCCAGAACTGCGTTTTACTGGCTTCTCTCCACCGACCGCTTTGATACTAAGGCGGGCCCGTTTTGTCCGTTCATCAATATCAAGCAATATAACCTTCACAGAATCCCCGACATTTAACACATCCTCCACACTATCGACCCTTTCATTGCTGATTTCGCTGATATGTACCAGCCCATCCCGCCGTCCAAAAAAGTTCACGAAAGCCCCGAACTCCATGATTTTTACCACAGTTCCGGTGTATACTTGGCCAATCTCCGGTTCTCCAGCGATATCATCAACCATCGACATTGCTTGCGCCAACGAGTCCTTGTCTGGGCCAAAAACCGATACAACCCCATCGTCCGAGATATCGATTTTCGCACCAGTTTTCTCGCAAATCTCGCGGATCACCTTCCCCCCCGGCCCAATCAAATCTCTAATTTTGTCTTTATCAATCGTAACAGTCATAATCTGCGGAGCAAATGAGCTAAGGTTATCGCGCGATTGCCCAATAGCTTCCCTCATTTTAGAGATGATATGCTTTCTGCCAATCAGGGCCTGCTCCAAAGCCTTCTTCATTATCTCAAAGGTAATGCTGGTGATTTTTATATCCATCTGAAGGGCTGTAATCCCGCTTCCCGTTCCAGCAACCTTAAAATCCATATCGCCAAGGTGGTCTTCGTCTCCCTGAATATCCGACAATACAACGAAATCGTCGCCTTCCTTTATAAGGCCCATAGCTATCCCAGCGATATGGTCACTTAAAGGAATCCCAGCATCCATCAGCGCTAGCGACGAGCCGCAAACTGTTGCCATAGACGATGAGCCATTGGATTCAGTTACCTCAGAAACCAATCGAATCGTATAAGGAAAATCTGTTTTCGTCGGAACTAAAGGATGCGTAGCGCGCCAAGCAAGCCTTCCATGACCAATTTCCCTGCGGCCAGGCGATCCCATGCGGCCAACCTCACCAACAGAATAAGGCGGGAAATTATAGTGCAACAAGAAACTCTCGCGAAAATCTCCAGTCAAATGGTCAACAATCTGCTCGTCCTCACCAGATCCAAGCGTGGCGACAACAAGAGCCTGCGTTTCCCCTCTTGTAAAAAGGGCGCTCCCATGGACACGCGGCAAAATCCCAACTTCGCATGAAATTGGGCGGATTTCGTCCATTCTCCTGCCGTCAATCCGCTTTCCCTCGTGCAAAGCGCAGGATCGCAATAACTCGTATTCTACAGTATCAAATGCCTGCTCGATAAGGGGCGGGCTGATACTGCACTTATCACTATGGCCGCCGCAGCAATCGCTACCACTATTACAATCACATTTACAGAGCTTTTCGACCAAGGCTTCTTTGCATTGAGATACCGCCTCGCGCCGCGCTTTCTTTTCTTTTATTTCAAAAATGTCGCGAAGCTGCGTTCCTAAAGCGCCAAGAACTGCCTCTTTCGCCTTTTCTGCGTCCTGTCCGCCGGACGTTACTACCCATGGCGCTTTTCCAGCTTTCTCCTTTAGAGAAGCAATCGCCTGGAGGACTGGGGCAAAGCTCTCATGCCCGAATTTTATCGCGCCAAGCATGATATCCTCGCTTAATTGCTGTGCTTCTGACTCTACCATCAGCACGCCGTCCTTTGTCCCAGCAACCACTAAATCCAGCTTACTATCGCTCATTTGAGAAACTAACGGATTCAAAACAAAGCGCCCCCCTATATATCCAACGCGTGCTGCGCATACAGTATGCAAAAACGGAATACCAGAAATAGCAAGAGCGGCCGAAGCCCCAATTAGCGCCACAATATCAGGGTTATTTTCTCTGTCATGGCTAAGGACCGTGCATATAACCTGCACTTCGTTGAAGAAATGGTCCGGGAAAAGCGGGCGAATTGGCCGGTCTATGAGCCTCGATATCAGTGTCTCCGCTTCTGACGGCTTCCCCTCGCGCTTGAAAAACCCGCTCGGGATCCGCCCCGTTGCGAAAGACTTCTCCTGATAATTAACAGTCAAAGGGAAGAAATCCGCATTCGGCCCAGCTTTTTTCTCGCCAACAACAGTGCATAAAACGACAGTCCCCCCGTATTTTGCTACAACGGCACCATCAGCCTGCCGAGCGATATGCCCGGACTCTAGCGTAAGAGTCCTCCCCGCAAAATCGATACTTTCCTCAAATATATTAAAAAAACTATTGGACATTTTTCTCTTTTCCTTTTACAAAAACACAGACACGTAGAATTACACACACTATTATGGGCCAACCGCAGACCAACCAGAAAGCACAATTTATTGAAGACTCTCTGAAGCGCGGCGAGCTTATACCCCAAAGATCAGCTCTTGGTACGTAAACGCAAAAACAGCACTGCCTGAAACAACCACCACTGTATCATTGTAACAACAAAAAGCGCGTCTGCCAAGACCTTCAGTTCAGCACTGTCCAGGTTCATATCAAATAAGAAAAAAGTATGGGCAAAAAGGGCTAGCTGTTCTAAAGGACTCCAGTAAAAGTTAAGTAGTAAATTGAGGCTTATACATTGATTATACATTATCTTTTCTTTGTTGTGGAAATTATGTGCAACAGACGTGGTTGGAGGTGCTGAATGCCCTGGTTAGACTAGACCCGTTGCGAAAGTGAGTAATTTCGAGGAATTTTAGGAGCATACGAAGCAGAACCGCAGCGTACTTAGCGTACGTGAGGATTCGAGCATCGGAGCGACGCTAAAATTACCGAAAGAACGAAGCTTTCGCAATGGTCTAGTGCGGAATAAAAAACAAACAAATATGTAGGGTGCTGAGCTGGTCGAGAATTACGGGTTGTACAACGTCCCTTTTTCCTGTAATCTGCAAAGTAAGGGCGCCCGTAGCTCAATAGGATAGAGCGTCAGACTACGGATCTGGAGGTTATGGGTTCGACTCCTTTCGGGCGCGCCATATGTCTTACGTGTAATCAAGGTATGTTATGAATTTGAAGGAATTGAAGGAAAAGACGATTTCCGAGTTAGTCGCTTTAGCCGGAAAGTATGAAGTTGAAGATACGGCGTCGTTGCGCAAGCAGGGGCTTATTTTTGCAATCTTAAAGAAAATAACGGAAGGAGGTAGCATAATCGAAGGCGGCGGGGTTATAGAAATTCTGCAAGAGGGCTTTGGTTTTTTGCGGACAGCAGAATCCAATTACCTTACGAATCCGGATGACATCTATGTCGCTCCAAATATAGTAAAGAAATTTGGGTTGAGAACAGGAGATACAATTGATGGGGAAATTAAGGCGCCAGTTAATAACGAGCGATATTTCTCTTTGACTAAAGTTTTGAAAATAAATTTTGAGAAGCCGGAGAAGGCCTTTCACCGCGTTAATTTCGATAGTTTGACGCCGCTGTATCCTACGGAGCGCTTAAAAATAGAGGTTGATGCAGAGCATGCTTTCTGTGGGGCTGGCGTGAATGGTAAAAACTTTACATCACGCATAATTGAACTGGTCTCCCCGCTAGGTAAGGGGCAACGCGCGTTGATAGTCGCCCCGCCTCGCACCGGCAAGACAGTTATGCTGCAAAATCTGGCTCATTCTATTACCGTGAACCATCCGGAGGTTTTGTTGATGGTCCTGTTGGTTGGAGAGCGGCCTGAGGAAGTTACAGATATGGTGCGGTCCGTTAAGGGGGAGGTTATTAGCTCGACCTTTGATGAACCCGCTGCGCATCATGTACACGTGATGGAGATAGTACTAGAAAAAGCGAAACGTCTTGTAGAGCAGGGGCGCGATGTCGTCATACTGCTTGATTCTATCACCAGGTTGGCGCGGGCATACAACACCGTGGTCCCATCGTCGGGGAAAGTGTTGACTGGCGGGGTTGATGCTAACGCCTTGCACCGTCCTAAAAGGTTCTTTGGCGCAGCAAGGAACATCGAGGAGGGGGGGTCCTTGACAATAATTGCGACGGCACTGATAGATACTGGATCACGCATGGACGACGTGATTTTTGAGGAGTTTAAAGGAACGGGTAATGCCGAGATTGTGCTGGACAGGAAATTATCTGATAAGCGGGTGTTCCCAAGCATCGATGTCGGCAAATCTGGAACGCGCAAGGAGGAGCTTTTGGTCGAGAAAAATGAATTAGCGAAGATGTGGGTACTGCGGAGGATACTGAATCCAATGGGGGTAGTGGAATCCATGGAATTTATTTTAGACAAAATCAAGTATACAAAGGATAATGTCGGATTTTTTCAATCTATGAATGGGTGAGATTTTTTTAGCCTCCCCGACCGACCGCGTGTAAGCTCTCTCCAAGTCTTCGGCCGTATGTTTTGCAAAATAGGAGGCCCTGCGTAGCGGTGCGGCGTTAATTCAAGAGTCATAGGCCGCTGTATTACGCCTCCCTGGTTTATTCGCAGAACGGTCCGCCCTGTAAATCTTTTCTTAACCTCTATTTACTATCCTTTGCTTGGGTAGGTTTTAAAATAGTGGTTTAGCTATGAATATTTTGAAGATTGGGCTGGTTGCTGCGATTTTGTGGCAAAGCAGCTCAGGGTAT
>JAIRNU010000027.1 GCA_031257945.1 Holosporales bacterium | reverse complement strand
AGGAAATACAGCGCTGCCGCCTGCTCTTGTGGTAGATCGCCGAGCAACCCACCTTTAGCACTCTACAAGTTATGTGTGGCCGAGATCCCTATAATGCCTATGTTTTTAAAAATAGGAGGGAGGGAGATTTCTTTCCCCCCCGCGGGATAAAAGTTAAAGCATGGTGCTGGTTTCGTCGCGTGGTAAGAAAACAGGCCGCGAATTACAAATAATATCACTAACCAAATAATCGAAAGCTAGAAAACCTGAGCATCCCCACCTTACTACTCCACAGATTGGGCCAGTATCCTAGGGTTACAGATTGGGCCAGTATCCTAGGGTTATTGGCTTCCTCGCTGTTCTGCTCGGTTTCCTGTCCTCAAGCCTTCCTTTTAACGGTATGTACATGCCTCGCGTACGCTTATTTGCAATCGCGGCGATACTTGGCTTGGCAGGATGACAGCACGAGCAAGAAACATTACGCACAATCCCCAAAAGTCGCCCAACAAGCGAGGGCTTAGGCGACGGATTTATTGATAATCCCAATTAGACTCCAAGTTAAATTGATCATCACCCTCACCATTACTTTCCTGCTGCTGCGGTTGCCGCTGTTGTCACTGTAACAGCCGTTGCTGCCGGAGCTGCATGGCACCCCACCGATTTTTTATATTTGTGTCTGTTCTTCCTGAAAAGAATTTTGCTATCTTTGCCCATTTAGGCCCCAATTCCGCGACTTTTTCTTTTAATAATTCTTCTTCTTCGTCTGTCCATGGGGCAAGATTAATGCTAGGAGAAAGATAGTTCTTCCAATGCTCTCTGCATTGTTTGGCATCTCTCCATAGCATTTGTGTAGCGACTACTTTCCAATTGTTACACCCATACTGCTCAACTAGTCCGCGAAGCCGCATATCTTCTTCTGCAGTGAATTTCCGTCGCGGCATGGGAAACTGTCCCACTCGCGGAGCACTAGCGATAGCATCGTAACAAGTACATCCTAACAACAGTGCAAGCCCTACACATTTAACCAAATTGTTCATATTTTCCGTTCCTCTTTTTATGCTACGACCCCACACATAGTACATATTAATTGCTGGATTGTATATCCATTTTACAATCCCTAGAACTCCAGCAAACCAAGGGCTTTCGAAATAGTTGTAAGCCGAGCTGCACAAAAAATGACGCTTAGGTCAAACCTTACCCCAGGGAACGTACGCCTAGACTAGTTACAAAAAAAGGCCATGGGGAAACCACGGCCCAAAGACACAACATGGTCCAAGTACAAGACTACTTACCCTTGGTCCCCCCGGTCACCGCTCCCGCTCTTGATGCTCCACCAATGGCCTGCTTAAACTTGCTAAACTGGTCCACAAGCGGACTTAGCAAGCCGTATTTGTTGTGCAAGCCGTACATCACGGCTGCCACTAACAAACCCAATCCAGCTTTTACAGGCCAACTAAAAAACCCGCCGCCATGACCGCTAACAACAGTAGTAGGCGACTGTTTATCAGCTATCCTCGACGCAAGATCATCCAAATCTTGCTGCGACACAGCACCTTGCGGCGCATTCGCACCCTGCTTATCTTGCTTCAACGCAGCTGGCGCACCTGGCGTGTCTGACTTCACCTCGTTTTGCACCTGTCGTCCAGACGTCGCTGCCACGGCCGCGTTAAAAGCGTCCCACGCCGGCTTAGTGCCAGGCTTAGCAGACCCCACATCAACCATAGCAGCCGCAGCAAAAAATAAACCAACCAATTTCAAATCTGACATAAAAAAACCTCTTTTGTAGGAGATAATATAACCAACTGGAGAGACGTTACTATTTCGAGACCATGGCGTCAAGCAAAAAGTATAAATTTACGTAACGTAATAATGCTTTTTTTTGTACGAATTAATACCAGTCTTTTACAAATTAAGAATTTTAACAGATGATTTAAGAAGCCATATGCGCAAAGTAAAATTACAAATCAAATTCGCATATTTCCGCGTGGTATTAGCGGAGGTTGTATTTGATGCTTTACTGGGAATAGCAATGGGCAGTAAGCCGACAAGTATATTCCTCATGCGTTAATTGCTTATTATTGTATTAATATTTTTTATTATATCCGAAAGCTTGACTTTATTTGTTTTTCTTTGTACATTTAATACAAGAGATGTTTCAAAATTTAATGAGACTGTAATGTTGAATAAAAATAAATTTCAATTATTAGTGCTGTCTAGCCTTTCTATCAGTTTTTTCCTTCCAGCGGTAACTTTTGGCAGTAGGAACCCACAAAGGGTCCCCAGGCACGAAGGGAGGCCGAGGGTCGACGCTCTTAAAAACAGGGGGCAGACACAGCGAAAGGAGCGTAATGGCCCAGGGCCACGGAGTGTGGCACAACCGCCGCAGTTAGGACAACGGCAAATCCCCCCCACCGACGACGAGATAGCACTCACCGACGACGAGATAGCACGATTGCGGCAGCAGAACGAAGGACCATCGAATTTGCAAGTATTTGGGAATGCATTGCTTGATGGCGTGCGAGGAATTGGGCGTGCGGGGAAAGCCATTGGAAAAGCAGCTGCGCCAGTAATTGCGGAAGGAGTGAAGCGGACTTGGGAAGGGGTAAAATATGGCGCGGACGCAGCTTGGAACGCTGCTGTAGGAATTCATCCAGATGGGGAAAAACTAGAAAAACTAAGAGAACTATTCGCTGCGTTTGCTAGTGGCGATGTCAGTAAGATCACTCGCGTGCTTACTCAGACAGTTAGCGACGTACCACCTGATCAGAGATACGAGCTATTAGTACAAATAGACGGAGCGCAAAGTCAGCTAGGGGCTATACACCTTGCAACAATATTGGAGTTAACTATAGAAAGGCTACGCGCAGCGGGGATTACTGCACAAAAAGCATTCTGCTCCCCAGAAAAAGCGGATGAGGCTTTCAAATTCGTTACGGCTTCCCCCGTCTTCGATGGCTACAGATTCAACGTCTTTTTTGACAATTTCCTCAAACTTGTGAGGGCTTGCATCACAAAAGAACTACCAAGCGGCCTATTAGTTGAAAGCTTTTTTCATGACCCCCAAAACAAGATTTTTCTGAATACTTATCTGAAAGAGTTTAATAGGGGGCAACCAGCTACAAACACTATCGGTTCTCCTTTCGCCACTCGACCACAAGCAAGTGCGCAAACTAGTGGCTCGCCGTTGTTTGAAAGTTTGTTGCAAGATGAAAAACAATTTCATGGACCTCAAAGGCCACAAGCAAGTAGCCCCTTTGTGGCCCCACCACGTGGTGCATTTGGACAAACAACTGCAACCCCGCCACCGTTTCCTTTCCAACAGACGCCAGCTAGTGACCAGCGGAAACCATTTGGGGACCAAGTAACAGCACCACGTAGTGCATTTAGACCTGGACAAACAACTGCAACCCCGCCATCGTTTCCTTTCCAACAGACGCCAGCTAGTGACCAGCGGAAACAATTTGGTGCATTTGGACTTGGACAAACAACTGCAAGATCACCGGGTTCTAGATTTCAGGCTTCCTACGAGGAGCAGCCTTTTGTCAAAGCGTGGGGCGCTGACAATCAACCAGCTGCAAGATCACCGGGTTTGAAAATTCAAACGCCTCTCGAGGACGAGGAGGAGTCTTCTTACGCACTTGGTGATTGATAATTTGCTACAATCTCCCTTGTAGTATACAAGCGCACCTGATTTCTTGTCGTAGAAATTCTAAAATTTGCGACATTGCAGCGAATAAGAGCTGGAAATTGGGTGCTCTTGCTTGATAGTAATCCTTTCTTAATCAGCAGGGGCCATTTAGCCGCCAGCCATACCTGGCCCATGCAAAGGAAAAATAAAATATGTCGCGCAGAAAATTATTATTGCAATTAATATAGCAATGCTCTATACATCATTTAGAACGTTTTTTTATTGGATGATAATTATGGCGGAACACGATACATTGGAGCGGAAGGACCTGTTAGAGCTGGCTACGGATTTAGCTTGCGCTTATTTGAGGTCGAATCCAGTGCAGATCACCGAAGTTGGTGGCATAGTGGAGTTTTTCCTACAAATTCTTTCTGATTTTAACAAATCGCCTTCTTGTACGAGGAACAGGCTCCCTACGGCTCCTGCTGTTGCGATCGAAAATTCGGTTCATGACGACTACATCGTCTGTCTAGAGGATGGTAAGCGTTTGCAAATGTTGAAAAGGCATTTAAGCACAGTGTACAAGATGTCGGTAGAGGAGTATAAGGATCGCTGGGGTTTGGGACCGGATTATCCGGTTGTGTCGCCAAGTTACGCGCGTCGTCGTAGTGCTATTGCGAAGAAAACTGGACTGGGCACAACAAGCAACCGGAAGATGCGCTTAGTCGACAGTAAGGTTGGTTCTGCGGTTGTTGCGTAACCTCGGCCTTTTTGCCACCTTGGCAAAGCTTTGCCTGGGCACGCTGATCTTCTTGAGACCAGTTGGTTCTCTTGGGGGCAGCGTGCTATGGTCGATCACACACCTTCTTCCGCGTCCGATCAGGTCGAACGCGTTGCAACTGATGGTGCTTCTAAGAGTAAACGAGCTGTGCTTGACTATAGTCACTTGATAAGTACAAGGTATGAGCTGGCTTTATTGACAGCCGCACTGCTCTGATCGTTTGGCCGCCTGGAATTCCTGGCGTTGAACAGTTGTTTATTGATGAATTTTCAAGAAATCTAGCTATACGAGGGATTATGGTGACCGAATGTGCGACCACTGGAATCAATCTCAAAAATGGCTATCGCATATATGGAACCATTGGTGCGTTGTACCGGAAGGCCTATAGCAAATGACACGTAATTTTCCCTCTTGACGCGTATGCTGTTTTATACTGTATACCACTTAGAATGTAATTAATTGCAATATTTCGTATATTTTATAACTTGCAAGTTGTATTTTAAGTAGGGGCACCTATATTTGCACGCAAACCATAAATTAGACGCGATTGACTATAGCTTTTGTTTTGCTAGATTGTGATTCTTTACTCTGTTTTCCCACCACGCCACACAATGCCCCAATTTTTGCGACGGGGGGAGGGAAAAATTCCACTCCCCTCACCTATTTTTAAAGCCCGACTACTACGCGGCTTTTGTCGCATACATGGAAAAAGACAAATCCGAAAATTACAGATTAATGACTTGACCTGTAGCTCTCAAGAAACACACGCCTCCACCGAAAGCATTTCCACTCTCCTGTTGTATAATTGTATTCGAACCGCTTTTCCATTTTATCACCCTTATGCTCACAATTAAATACGACTGTACACGTACGGTCTCTTGGCACTGCGTCCCCCTTGCCATAGCCCACAAAGCGTGATAACTGCGCTAATACCTCTTTGTCAGAGGTACCTAGGAAGTCTGGGTCCCTTTCTATAATTATTTCTGATATTCCAGTATTATAAAAGGCGCCGTTACCGATTCTCGTGATAGAAGCAGGAAGTGTTATAGACTCAAGATTATTACAATGAAAAAAGGCACTTTCCCCAATTTCTCTGAGAGTTTCTGGAAGTTCAATGCCCGACAATTTTTGACAATAAGCAAATGCATTGGCACCAATGGTTTCCACAGGCCCAACTATAGTTACGTCTTCCAACTCTTCACAATTTGCCAAGCCGTGTTCTTCAATCTCTGTTACTCCAGATCCTATCTCAATACTTTTTATTGATGTTCTTGATAGATCCTCAGGGATACTAAACGCCTTGTTTGCCGGTTGGTCTGGAAAAACTTGCCATGTGTCATCGGTTAGCTGCGCCCTAGAATGTTCAGACAGAGCTGCTTGTTGCTGTGGGCCCGGTGCAGGGTCAGGGAGTGCTACAGGTACCGCTGGTGCACCTACTTGTTGCTGTGGTGCAGGGTCAGGGAGTGCTACAGGTACCGCTGGTGCATTTGCTTGCAGCTGCTGTGGGCCCGGTGCAGGGTCAGGGAGTGCTACAGGTGCCTGCGCTGGCGCATTTGCTTGCAGCTGCTGTGGGCCCGGTGCAGGGGCAGGAGTGCTACAGGTGCCTGCGCTGGCACATTTGCTTGCAGCTGCTGTGGGCCCGGTGCAGAGTCAGGGAGTGCTACAGGTACCTGCGCTGGCGCATTTGCTTGTTGCTGTGGTTCCGGTGCGTCAGGCTCATCAGGTACATCATCAAGTACTGCAGGCGGCACATCATCATTTACGGGTGGTTTCGGTGCGTCAGGCCCCGTATGTGTGTTGTAATACCATATTGCTCCACCTGCAGCAAGACTAGCCGCTGCTGCGCTGACAGCACAAGCGGTTTTAGGGTGTTCTACAGCAGCACGTGCCACGCTACTGGCCCCACTTTTGGTAGCATTCCACGCGCTACTTGCCCCTCTTCCTACAGCGCCTGCCACGCTACTTGCCCCATTTTTAGCCGCATTCCACGCGCTACTTGCCCCTCTTCCAAGAGCATTCCACGCGTCACGTGCTGCATCGGCCGGACCAAAGCCCCCCGCACAGTACATCAAAAGCATTGTGCATTTTAGCATTTTTTTCGATGACATATTCCTAAATCAAACCTCTAAACTGAACCTACATCGGTCATTGTATCACATCATCAAAGCACTGTGTAAAAAAAATTGTGTCCAGGTTCATATCAAATGAGAAAAAAGTATGGGCAAAAAGGGCTAGCTGTTCCAAAGTACTCTAGTAAAAGTTAAGTAATTAAGTTGTCTGCAGCGTCGTTATATTTCTGGCGTCTTTAGATCATCTTAATGTTTCTTTTGTATAATAGAGGCTGGAAGTCCAACACACAATAAAACATGTGCAAAAGTATGCTGCAGGGGTTATCTTTTTTTGCGGCCCAAACTGGTCGCTTTGTGAAAAGTATGTTGTTCCAGCCTTCGTGCAGCTTTTGTAAAAGTCCAGTTGAATGTTGCTATTCAATTTGCCCGAAGTGTTGGCTTTCTATCAAGTTTATCAACAGGCGGGTTTGCCGATTTTGTAGCGGAGTTATAGAGGAGGCTGCAAATTGTAACGAACGTAGCAAACCATTTATTTGTCATTCGTGTGCTCCTTTATTAGAAAATACTAACAGGAAAGATATAATATCCGCCTCAATAGTTTACGACGATTTTATCAAACAATTTATATTAGGATTTAAGCACAATAACTCTATCCAGTTCGCTAAAGTGTTCGCAAAACTTTTTTATAGGGGGGACTTTATCGGGGCAGATTACATTGTGCCCGTTCCAATACACCATTTAAGACTATTTAAAAGAACGTATAATCAGGCGGCGTTACTTGCATTTTCATTGGAAGCACTATGTGACGACTTCCCACCGGTAAAAATACAGATACTAAAGAAGAGGCATTACTCTCCAAGCCAAAAGAAAAAAGATTTTCAAAAAAGGCTGGATAATGTTGCAGATAGTTTTTTTGTTCCAGAGAAATATGCGGCCTTAATACAGCAAAAAACGGTAGTGGTATTGGATGATGTCGTTGCCTCTGGCGCTACTTTGTTGGAGTGTAAGCGGGTGCTGGAGGAAGCTGGTGCAAAAGAGGTAAGGTGCGTGGCCTTAGCGCGCTCGTAAGACATCCAAACTTCTGTAATCAATCGCGTCTAATTTATGGGGTGCGCGCAAATATAGGCGTCCATACTTAAAATACAACTGGCAAGCTATAAAAATATACGAATTCGCATTATATTTGCGATAGAAAATTATACCAAATCCCATTGATAATATTATAGATGTGGCTCCGGGAAGGCCTTCCGGCGCAACGCATCCATGACCCACATCTGCGACGCTATTTTTGAGATTCGGTAGGATACATGCGTTGTAAGGCGGCTATGATCTGTGGATTGCCAGTCTGCAATATGCTTGCAACCCCGCCTAAAAACCCACAGACCCTCGCCAACTGACCACGGCAAGCTGTGAGCTGGTCCTTTAATTGCTGCTCTTCAATATACCACAGTATCTGGTCTATTTTTTGTATTTGGAATAATACTAGCCCTGGTACTGCTCCCGGTGGAATTGTTGCAGGATAGGATGGACCTCTTGGTTCCATTCCGCAGCATTGCTTTAATAATGGCAATTCACAAGTGCAACTCAGACGCCACGCTGCATGTTTCTCGGCCAATTCGTCTTGTTCATTAAGAGCAAGCCTTTCTGCTATACTTATAAATTGAGTTGGTATACCTAGTCCTGTAGCACACTGTCTTACAGTGTCCCGCACTAACTGAGGAGTTTTTGCTTTTCCTTGGAGGGCCGAAGATATCGCCTTGAAGAAATGAAGCACGTGCTGCTTTTGAGAATTTAGGGGGATAGCGTCGAGACAACTGTATAGCTCGTCAATAAGTGCACGACACCCTGGAGTAGCATCCACACGTCTATCTAAAACCTGTAACACGCTATTAAAAACCTCAACAGCATTGCGCAAAGCAGCTTGATGTTCTGCAGGCAGAGGTTGTGGCGCTTGCGCAGCCGCCGCCACAGCAGGGGATATCGGCAAAAAAGCGCAACCAATAGACAAGGCCGCGCGGAAAAATAAACTTTTCATAGGTAAACCAAAAAAAACTCTACGAGGACTCTTCTAGCACACAATTGCTACTAATTCAAACGGTTTTTGCACTTGGACATTTGTGGCGGGCGCTTGCCAACGCTACGCGCACACACCACCGCTCAAAAGCGCGGAAGCCCTGCAATTGGGCATAAAGTAACATTTTCGCACGCCGCCTCAATCCCAACGCGCCTGCCCAGGACGCGCGTAGAGCGTCTTTAGGCAGGCTAGCTAGCGATTAGTCGGGTTACAAATTCCCAGCGTTCCGTGCGGCATCTATTGCTGTTGCTATATCACGTTTCAGGGAGTCCAACCTTTTGGTACAAGCCTTAATCCTTTCGTCGAGTTGTGGATCTTCAAAAAACTCTCGTACAGCGCTACATCTTGCTATTTGATGCTCTATCAAGATCAGAGCTTTCCTTAAGCTTTCTATTTGAGGAAATTGTGGGTCTACTGGCTCAATGTAAAAGAACTGCTTTATCCGGTGCCAATCAATGTCACGACTCTGATGCCATGCTGTACATGCGTTAACCTGGATATCTGCACTGAAAGTAATACATCCCAATCTACCATCTTTCTGCCACTCATGACACTCTACAACACCGCATTTTCCGTTGGGGGCAGAAAATGTGTACGGAAATATGTGCACGCAACCCAACGCGGACATTTTCACCTCTTCAGAAAATTGATTAAGGGAAGCAGTTAGCTTGTCAACTGCAGTGCGCATCTTTGCCCCTTCGGCGTCCACGCGTTCATCCAATTTTTCCGTTATTTCATTGCAAAGGTCAGCAGCTGTTGTCAAAATACCTTTTTGCTCGTCACTTAGGTTTCGAAAGGATGAGGGCCATAAAGCCTCTACGCCGGCATTAGTCGCCACAGCAGAAGATATCGGCAAAAAAGCGCAACCAATAGACAAGGCCGCGCGGAAAAATAAACTTTTCATAGGTAAACAAAAAAAAACTCTACGAGGACTCTTCTAGCACACAATTGCTACTAATTCAAACGGCTTTTGCACTTGGACATTTGTGGCGGGCGCTTGCCAACTCTACGCACACACACCACCGCCCAAAAGCGCGGAGGCCCTGCAATTGGGCATAAAGTAACATTTTCGACCGCCGCCTCAATCTCCGCCTGCCAAGGACGCGCGATGCAGCAACCCTGGTAGGCGGGAGAGAAAGATCCGAAGAGTACGTTTGATTTGTTAGGAGTGATACAAAATCCCATTGATAATACGACAGATGTGGCCCCGGAAAGGCCTTTCGGCGCAACGCGTCCAATATAGAAATGTCATGGCTTTTGCTTAGCAAAAGCCATGGTAGGCTCGTGACACGCACAAATTATTCATTGACATACGATGTAGGTTGTTGGTATCATTCGAACTATTGAAAGATGTGTTGATTTAGGAGTTTTTATGGATATTACTCGAATGTTTAAACGTGGGACACTGTGTGTACTTCTTATAGTTGGCAACATGACCGCATTTGCCAGCCGTAGTACAACTTTGCAAGATAATTCAATTGCATGCAAGGCAGTGGAATTGGAAAACGGCCAAGATCCTTGGCTACAGCTCATTGATGTTACAAGGCAAAACCCATTCGTTGTGCTCGACGGCTCATTACCTCGGCAAACAGATGATGAGTTGCGCAAGCGTGTGATGGGCGGCGAATAATTCGTCACAGCCTGATGACGGGGGCACTGATGGCCTAACGGCACGCCCCTGCGCCGAAAATACACGCTCGTTGCGGCGTTCGTTCAGAGGCATTTACGGGATGCTGACACGAGGCAGAATAGCGGAGCAACCGGGCCCTGGCGATCAAATCATAAAACAAATCTGGTGCGAAAATTTTTGCACCAAATCCTTGCGACAAAACGCCAGGCTACATGGCCTCGTCTTCATCCTCATCCCAATCATCATCTTCTTCATCGTAAGTATTTAGTATATTTGCGAAATCAACATCGTCAACGCTAAAGTACTTCGGATCGAAGCCTTCTCCCAAAACTTCAACAGCAACGTCATGAGCATCAGACGCTTTATTCCCGTAGTCTTCCAAAATCTCGTAATACCCATATATCCCACCACAATCATCGGGAGGACACGCCATACGGCCATCTACACAACGCGGATACTCCACACCCTTCTCTTTGGCACGGATCTCCTTTAACTCTATTTTGTGTACCCAATTGTCCCCAAAATCATACTGATACTCTACTTGCTTTTTTGCAAAGAAGTTAACATACTCCGAGAGCACCTCCAAGTCCTCGTCTAACTCGCTTTCATCGTCAATTTCTTCGTCAAATTTCATTCCGATACGTATGGTATTCTTGCGATCACTGGGCTTGCCTAGTACAAAACAGTGCAAATGACTGTTTTCCCAGCCCATAACTCCTTGAATTGCGACATGCAAATCAAAAAATGTTTCTGAGTCAACAATATCCAGTACACGCCATATCGACGGTTTAGAGTCCACTAACGTTACTTTTAGACGAAAAACTTTCTCTTCAATTTTTTCCTTATGCATACCACTCCTTACATGGTAACTACAGCAAAGGCAATCCCGTAATCAATCGCCGCACCAGCACAACACACTGCAATAATACAGCCCTGCAAGCCCTAGCAAGCAACTGCTCCACGAAAATGCGAAAGCAGCACTTTCCTAAAGAACCATCACAGCACACACGCTACACAAATGCGAAACATAATGCAAGCGTTGTCTAATTGTTGTGTGCGTTGTACCGGCCTACGCGGGCTTTTGCTTAGCAAAAAGCCTGGTGTCATACGGTCGATCTGAACGTTTGCGCCAATCCCCATGTTCTCGTACTTTTTGAATTTAAGCGGATATTCTCACTTCATCCTGAAGGCCTTTTTGTATTTTGTGAATTATATTCTCTATTCTAGATTCTACGGGTTTTGCCCCACATACTTTTTTGCACATATATTCGCTTTTCGTTACCTGTTCATTATTTATTAATAAAATTTTGTCATATTAAGTATATCGTAAGTATTGTTGTGTAACTGTCCAGGTTCATATCAAATGAGAAAAAAAGTATGGGCAAAAAGGGCTAGCTGTTCCAAAGTACTCCAGTAAAAGTTAATTAATAAATTGAGGCTTATACATTGATTATACATTATCTT
>JAIRNU010000010.1 GCA_031257945.1 Holosporales bacterium | reverse complement strand
GACGAACAATACGTGCGTCGAACATTTTATTTGTCGTACTTGTCGCCGAAAATAAAGGAGGCAATTTTGTTCGGCAAACTGTCGCCTACTTTGAGCCTGCTGGACTTCAAAAAACACCGTCCGTCGCAAGATTGGGACGTGCAGGAAGCTGAGTTTTTGAATGTGTGAGTTAGTGTGATTCAACGAAAGGACTTTTTAAAGCCGTCATTCGTGGCGGCTTTTTTCGTTTGTAGAAGTGGTCTCTGTGGTCTTTAAATAAAATCTTGGCTATCTCGCTTGCGCTCGGACGAGAGTTGCAACCTATTTCGGTCTCGATTGCCTTCAACGCAAGTGGCTGTGCGGTGTTCAGGGCTGAATTCCGAGATGGAATCCGATACGTAAGGTACCGAGAACGGAGACTAATTTTGGGGCTAAAAGTGCACTAGAAATGGTTTTTTGAGACAAATATCGCAATTTTAGCGGAACACCGCCCACCGCTAGACCGCGCAGATCATAAGGTTTTTCTGCCTGTTTTTGACCCCACGCACACAGAGACAATTTATCTAAAATTTCATTGGCGGAGAGAGAGGGATTTGAACCCCCGGTACGGTCGCCCGTACAACGGTTTTCGAGACCGCCACAATCAACCACTCTGTCATCTCTCCGTACAATCAATTACTCAACGCGCCGCCACGACTACCATTTTCAATACTGCTCCCCGCGACCAAACAAGCACCACAACGCTCGTGCCCCTTTAGCTGGGGCTCCCCTGTAGCGACTTTCCAGTATTTCCAGTACTACAAAGGTCCAAAGACTCGATGAAGATACGCCCTTCCAACCAGACTGTTGTTTTAAAGAATCCCTTTGTCCCGCAACATTCTTAGCACTTTTTTTACTGCAATGGAACGGGGAGGAAAAATTAATCCAATTTTCTAGCTCCCCAACGAATCGCAAAAAACCTTAATTTTGCACATTTGCTCATCGGTTCGCACCTCTATCAGCACGGTTTTCAGGCGAGACGCTGCCCCAGACTTTATCGCTAATAAGCTTTTAGGGATACCGATATACTTCGCTAAAGTAAACAATACCCCACTGTTTGCCTTACCGGAATGGGCCGGCTGCACAGTAAAAACCTTTATTCTGTTTACGCTATTAGCATCAACAATCGTTCCCGCAATCTTATCAGACTGAGCTGACGCAGTAACGTGAACGAACAGCAAGACCTTACCCTGCGATACTTCCCTTAACGGGGACGACGCCAACAACTTTATAAATCTACAAGTCTACAAAAAAAAGCCCGCTTAAACGGGCTTATTATTAATTTTTCGCAGAAAACCACTTGACTTCCAGCCGGGCAATTTCTTCCCTATTTTCGGTGACAAATTTGGATATATGGTCAGAGCATGCTGAACCTATTGGTGTTACTATTCCCATCTCAAATGATCCGGCATCAAGAGGGATTATCTTAAAGCCGCTATTTTTGCTAGCAATGTACTTACCTTCGTCGGTATCAAGCACAACAGCCGCAAGTTCGCTGGATTGCAATTTACTGACTATATCCTTCCCGGTCAACTCAGGGAAACTTTTTACAAAAATATTGCGGATATTCTTTTCCCAGGTAGACTTAGCTACACCCTCTTGCAAAGAACCAGCGCGCACACCGACCATCTTTCCGCTCAGGTCTTCCAGGCCGTTAATCGCTGCGCCTTCAAGTAACAGCAACACGAAGCTCCCGCTATGGATCGGAGGAGAAAACTTTACAATATTTGCCCTATCTTCGGTGATAGATATACCGCCAATAGCAATATCGCCATCCTTCGTTCGGACAGCATCCAACACCTTTTCAAACGGAAGGCGCTTAAATTCGACCTCACGTCCCATGGATTTAGCAATCATCTTGATCAAATCCACATCAAATCCGATGAAATTACCGTCTTCGTTAAGCATTGAGAAAGGAGCACTTTCCCCAGCTGTTACAACGACAAGAGGCGGCCCCTTCTTCGAACAACTAACTAAAAAGAATAAAAAAACACCAATCGCCATCGCGACCAGCGAACTAGAAAAAACTTTTTTCATGGTTACGATCCATACGAAACAACTACATAGTTTCATTCTATAAGAAAGAAGGCAATTGTGTCAATTCCGCTGTACAAGCGAAAACCGTTGTCTGTAATTCTCGGCACGTTTTTCTGCCTTTTAACAAATCAAAAGTGCTATTTGGCCGCCTTTATTAGACCCGTTGCAAAAGTGAGTAATTTCGAGGAATTTTTAGGAGCATACGAAAGAACCGCAGCGTACTTAACGTACGTGAGGATTCGAGCATCGGAGCGCTAAAATTACCGAAAGAACGAAGCTTTCGCAACGGGTCTATTGTATCCCTCCAAGCTTCTCTTGGCTGAGAGTAATCTTTCGCTCGCGACAAGGCTCCCGGCTGACCGAGGGGAATTCCTGGCTTTACTGGGCTCTGAACGGCCTAGAAACCCTGAAGGACAGGCGGGATGTGCCTACACTGTCCAACCATCAATGGGGGTTATTATGGCATGATCGCCCAGAAACATGCAGTACTGAAGATGTGGCGGGTACTAAGTAATATACCTTATTCTATTGTAATGAGCGCTGGATGGACTGTATATATACTATTGATTTTTTAAGTAGAACATTGCCCTTTAGTATGGTGAAAAAAGACTTTGTAGCATTATTATTTGCTGTTACCAATATGTTTACTGACGTGTACGCCGAGCGCCTCGTGGTTCCCGGGGCCCCCGGTGTCATTGCGCATTTACTTGATGGCCCCATTGCAAAGGATCCCTTCTTGGGAAGGGCAGGTATGGGAAGAATTGCCTTACCATCATCATTGCCAGCTGAAACCTTCGACGGTAAATTTGTGATGTGCCCCACTGCAGTAAAGCGGGACATAAATGTAGTAAGACAAGGCCTCCTCAGTACTATTGTGCGAAACCCCCGGGGGAACAATTTCGTTTTAACGTTGTCTGATTTGCACGGCGCATTTTATGCGTATGACGACATAATAACGTTGGTTCGAGATGCCACGGATACAATTTTGCGCATAAATCCAAACGCAACACTAACGGTCCTTTTTGATGGTGATTTTTCTCCCAAAACGGACCCCATCTTAATTGCAGAACTTCGCGAGGACGCACGACTGTACCCGGGTTATTTTTGTACGCATTTGTTGGCACCTCTTCAACAAATCCTAGGAGTAAGAGTTGTTGTTGTCCAGGGCAATCATGAGGCACAAAGCATAGAGAGGCTTTACCACATTGCAAGATTTTGCAAAGACCATAACATCCCCTTTTTGTCCCCATATGCTCCATGGATGAGAACTGATTGGCGGTCTGTTCTTGGCAAGGAAACATTTTTTTCAGAAAAGTTTGATAATTATGGAGTGCTGCGGGATGTAAATCCTGCCAATTTTGTCGCAGCGCAGAGTTATTACAGAGACGGGAACATCTTAGTTTTCCCGCACCTTGCAGCTTGCGGGGCGTACGGTGGGGAAAATCCGTATGCTGGTCGTTATTTGCTAGACGCTTGTTACGATATACTTGCTTACATAGCTGGAGGTGGCACACGGGGCCAGGATAACTGGAGATGTGGCTCTCCTGAAGCAGATGCTATAGTTCGCCAAATCGGTGCAACTTGGAGAATAGCACTCCAGGAATTATGTGATAACAATCCGGGTGATGGGCCGTTAGACATCGTTTTTGCGTCGCACGCAACAAATATTCAAACGCAAAATTTTTTGGCGCGTATGTTCGAACTCTGCCCAGAAGCGCGTTTGACCGAGGCAAATTTCCCGGGAAATTCGCAGGATCGTAATCGTGGGCAGCCATGATCATGGTCGTTTTTTGGAAGAAATGCTTATTCCAGATTGGTCCCACGGTTTCATTTCTTCCTTCCTACGTCGTATCTTCAATGTAGGTGCGTGGTTCGGAGACGGAACCCTTTTAAAACTAATATTTTGTGCCCCGGAAATTTTTGCGAAATCCATGGCTTTAGTCATTTTTGACGGGCCTCAAAGACTTCTTGATGCGCTGCACTAGTGTCGCAAGCACCAGCATTACCAGCTCAAGTAAATGCAGCGCAAATACTACAGAAACTACGCTTGTCCAGTTCACATCCCGCCATCAAAAATTACGCCTGGAACGCTTTGTATCCTGGACGCTCCGGTTTAACATTGACTTTCACACATGAAGGGCCATCGCTTAAAGCGCTTTCGACCCCACAAAGGCACTACTTCCCTTTTAGTGGACAACTGGGATCTGGGGGACTATCGCTAATTCCGAATTTTTGAGAAGACTATACCTCTTCAACTAAGATGCTGGATTGTTCTATCCGAAAAGCCGTGATTTTGTGCGGATATTGGGCCGGAATCTTTAGTTGATGGGGTATAGTGCCTGAATTTTTAAAAATAGGAGGGAGGGGGATTTCTCTTCCTCCACGGTATAAAAGTTAAGGCATGGTGCGGGTTTCGTCGCGTGGTGGGAAAACAGGCCGCGAATTACAGTCTATTCGTAAAAACTCTCTAAACGTAATGTCGTGCGGGGGCAGAACTTGCTGAGACCTCTTTCGCGTGATTTTTTGTGGTTTATGTTGCGTTTAATTTGCTAAAAGGCCGCACGGCGAGCTGTGCAACACAGCACTGGCGCACTCGAGACGACTCGAACGTCCGGCCTTTGCCTTCGGAGGGCAACGCTCTATCCAACTGAGCTACGAGTGCTCGTAGACATGATTGCGCAAAAAAGAATATCTTGCAATTAAACTCTTATCACTGTCGTGCATGTATACCCAATCAACTAAAGATTCCGGCACAATATCCGCACAAATTCACGGCTTTTCGGATAGAACAATCCAGCATCTTTAGTTGAAGAAATATATATCATACGGCTCTTGTTATTTTCTCACAGTACCAAGATGCTTCTTAAATCAATCGTTGTAACCGGCGCTGAGCGGTGGTTTTTTGCTGTGCAGCAAGTCAACCGTTCGAGAGCCTAGAAAATTTTGTGCATTCTTTACATCATGAGAGGGCTGGTGGTTGCGCTTTATCTCTCTAGGCATCAATATTTCACGTTTTTTGGCCGCAACGCTCGCTGACGGGGTTCTCTGGACGTTGTTTACAGAAAAAAACTTGGACAAATGCCCGATAATTGTTTCCGTAGCATTGAGATTTTGGACTGAGTCCATAGAAAATTGCAGCTGCGACGGCGGCTCTTTGTTAACATCAAAATCTGCCGTCCTTACTTTTGCACCGAAATGAGGCAATCCTATATGCATAAGGGCTCGCGATAACACGTATCCACCGGAGCAAAACATCACAGCTGCAATACATATCGCCCCGCACATAATCAAAAGCAAGCTCCGCGTTGTCATAGTAGTTAATCCCGCAAGTGCCTCCCCAAAATGCTAATAAATTTTCGCTACTAATGGAATGTGATTATTGGCATTAAGGCTTATAGATGCTAAGGCGCCTAACTACGGAACAGCGCGCTGGAAATTATCTGGTATCGAAATATTGTCCAAAAAGCCATTCACAAACGCGACTTCCGATTCTGTAAAAAACTCCTTTGTAATCTCAATGTATTCGTTAATCAATACCGATCGAGGCGTATCCATAAAAAACATCTCGAACAAGGCAACGCGTAAAATTGCCCTTAACACTGGAGGCATTCTTTCCAGCGGTGAATCCGGTTTTAAGTTATTTCGCACACACTGGTCAATTTCTTTTTCATGATCGTACACACCGCACAGCAGCGCCCGCACAAAAGCAAGGTCCACCCTTTTACGGCTAGACTCATCCAAGCACTCTTCGAAATCGGATATTACGGACTCCAAAACGCCGTCAGACTGCTCGATTTGATAAGCAAGTTGCACCGCACCCAGCCTCGCTGCACGACGAAACGACCCCTTAATCGTATACCTGCTACGCATATACTGCCGTCTTACAAAAAGCCCGCAACTTGGCCCAGATAGTCCCGACAGCACCGCTCAGCGCCCGCTCTCCTGGCCCCCAATCTCTGCCACCGCCAATCCCTTTGCCAAGCGGGGCAAGCCTACTTCGTTGCATAACGTTCTAGCTGCACGATACGCGCACTTTTACCAGTACGCCCTCTTAGATAGTACAGCTTGGCTCGTCTTACACGCCCTTCTCGAATTCTCTCTATAAGGATATTTGGGGAATAAAGCGGAAAAACGCGCTCAACCCCCTCGCCGTAGGACATTTTCCGTACCCTAAAGGAAGAATTAATCCCGCGATTTTTCCGGGCTATCACGCTTCCCTCGAAAATCTGGGTTCTCTCTCGCTCACCCTCTTTAACCTTCACTTTTACACGCACAGTATCACCCGCTCTAAAAGCCGGGATAATCTTACCAGCCGTTAGCGCGTCTACTTGCTCTCTCTCTATTTGCTGCAATACATTCATCTTCTTCTCCAATTGCCTCCTCTGTCAAACATTAAACCATTCTCCGTTATTACTTCTTTGTACCGTTACCACAACTACCACTAACATACGCCTCCCACAAATCCGGACGGCGCAACTCTGTAATCTTCTCCGCCTCTCTCTTTTGCCACTCTGCTATTCTCTTATGATCGCCAGACAGCAGTATCTCCGGAACAGACTTTCCTCGCCAAACGCATGGTTTAGTATACTGCGGAAACTCCAATAAATCCAGCTCAAAAGTCTCACAATCCAAAGATACCTCGTTCCCAACCACACTAGGCAGCAAACGCACACACGCATCAATCAAAGCAAACGCCGCGATCTCCCCGCCAGACAGGATATAATCGCCAACACTAACCTCAAGCAGACCATGGCTTTCTCGCCAATACTCAATTACGCGGTCATCGACCCCTTCATATCGCCCACACAGCACGATTATACCATCACTTTGCGCAAAAGTATGTACTGTTTTTTGTTTCAATGAGACTCCTCTCGGGGACATATACAGAATATGCGGCTTGCCGGCAAAATCTGCTAGTGCGTATCGCAGCGCGCTATCTACGACATCGGCTTTCATAATCATTCCAGCGTTTGGGCCATAGCACGTATCGTCAACAGAGCGGTGTTTATCTGTCGTAAAGTCCCTGATTTGCACTGTGGTAAGGGACCAAACATTGTTCCGCAGCCCCTTACCGGAAAGGGAATACGCAAGCGGCCCGGGAAACATCTCGGGAAATAATGTTAAAACGCTAGCTCGCCACATACCTCACCGCCTACACTCCACAATCCAATTCACAGTTCATAGTTCGCAGGTTGCACTTTGCGGGTCTTGCTCGCTTACACGCACCTCGTCCTTTCGTAGTCCCGCATATAGGCTCTGTACCACGCTTTGCACGTTATCACCGCTAATAGCTGAAATCGCGAAAACATCGCTCCGCGTGCATTTTCTAAACATTTTGATTGTTTTTGTCAACTCATTAGCGCTCCGCAATTCCTTTTTGTTTAAAGCAATAATTTCCGGCTTTTGGGCAAGGGTCGGGTTGTACATCTTCAACTCATTTCTAACTATCTTATAAGACTCAAGGGGGGCGTCGTGTCCAAGATCTACAATGTGCAAAAGAGTAGTACACCGTTCAGTATGTTTGAGAAATTTGTGTCCTAGCCCTTTTCCTAAATGTGCGTCGCTAATAAGCCCGGGAAGGTCTGCCAAAACGAACTCCCCATCAAAGCAGCGTACCAACCCGAGCTGGGGGTTAAGCGTAGTAAACGGGTAATCAGCGACCTTTGGTTTTGCGTGGCTTACTGCGCGAAGAAACGTTGACTTTCCCGCGTTAGGCAGGCCAATTAAACCAACATCTGCTATGATTTTGAGCTGCAACCATATCCATTTTTCTTCCCCTGGCCAGCCGCTATCTGCCCGCCTAGGTGCTCTATTAGTGGACGTTTTGAAGTGTTCGTTGCCAAAGCCGCCATCCCCGCCGCGCAACAACCTGAACCTTTGTTGCTGTTCTGTGATATCGACAATTAGTGTATCCTTATCGTTTTCAAAAATTTGAGTGCCGACTGGGACTTTTAGTGTAACAGATTCTCCGCTTACTCCTGTACGGCTGCTTCCCATGCCGTGGTGCCCATTTGATGCTTTAAAATGCTGCCGATATCGGAAATCGATTAGTGTGTTAAGGTCACGAGCCGCTTCCACGAAAACATCGCCTCCCCGGCCACCGTCTCCGCCGTTTGGGCCGCCAAATTCTATAAATTTTTCACGCCGGAAGCTAAGGCAGCCAGCGCCCCCATCTCCTGATTTAATAAAGATCTTTGCTTCATCTAGAAATTTCATAAAAAACCTGCAGCAGGAGCAAAAAACTATCAGTACATAGAATTTGTAGGCATAACGCAAGGGTATGTCAATGTATTCTTAGCTCAAAAGCGAACATTCCATTTGCGCTAACAAAAAAGGCTCAGCACCCTCAGCACCCTACACATCCCGCTATCCCTTGGAATGTGCAATGTTCATCGGTTGGGCCAAGCGCTTGAAACAAGCATGGGGGAATCTTGTGCCAGCGCATGTAGCGAATCGATCTTGAACAAGAGCACAACTTTGAACATGTTGACTTCCAAGAGGAAGCCGTAAAAATGTTGCATTTATGTCACGCCTTTAAAATTAATTTGCATAAAAAATGAAAAAGACTCTAGACGTTTGCGACTAAGTAACCATAAAATCAGTTATTAGGTGTTTGCTTTTGCTTTTTTTTGCGAGGAGATTTATGAACAAGAAACTCTTACTTTTTAGTTTAGGTGCGATTGCGGCTAGTGTGCAGCACAGCCACGCAGATTTTCATATCGGTGCTTATTGCGGTGGAAACCTTCATCAGATGAAGATCTATGATGGGTCGCAGCATCAGGGAACCGTGGTTTCCTACACGTTCCCTGCAGGGGCGACGTATGCCGGACGCGCCATAGACGGTACGTACTCCGTTCCGGTTCCTGATATGTTTAGGTCTAGCGGCGAAGTAGCTGTTACCCCGGATTATCAATTCGGAGTGCGTCCGGAAGTGGCCATTTACGCTGGATACGACTATAGATTCAATGCGTTTATCTTAGGTGTTGAAATTTCGGCCGGAGCAAAATTTGGCTCTTCCAAATGTGCTACATATGCAAAAACGCCGGAACTGAAGCATTTAGCGGTTACGGATGGGGACCCTTGTTCCGTTTATGAAAAAACGGCAACTCCAGTTACAGATATCCTGCTTTACAATGTTGAGGTGAAGACGAAGTTTGTTGGGGAAGCGTCTATACGTGCCGGTTATTTAATCCCCGGAACTGATGGCCGCCTTGCTTTTGTGCTCTTTGGCGGTATCGGGCTTGCTAATAGGGAAATTAGTGCTGAGCTTGTTGGATCTAAAGAGTTTTATTCTTCAGCAATCTTCGACGGATTCTACCGCAATGCTGAGGCTTTAGTGTACAATAATCCAAAAGGTGGATCGGCGGATCAAATCAAGGCACACTATGCTTATATGGCGATGTCTGATCCTGTTTATTACGCTTATAAGCTTTCAGGGATTGGGTTGTTAGCGAAGACTTATACTGTTGCTGGTGCGGATGTAAATGCCGCTGCACTAGATGCAGCAAGTCAAATTATTACTGATGTACTTGTTGATGGTAAATCTGGAACGAAGCTTCTTGTTTGGGGACTTGATAGTGATCTAAGTGGGAAGAAATCCGGAACAAAGTTCACATGGCACGTTGGAGCGAACTTGGAATACACGTTCAGCAACGGGGCCTTTGTACGTGTAGGGTATAAGTTTAGATACATCAAGGGACTTAATGTTGAACAATCTTACACGGTTACATCGCCTAGTAAAGAAGCATTTGTTGCTGCTTTCAAGAAGGAAATTAAGGATGGCGGACTTGATGATCTCGTTATGAACTCAACGTTCACTAATGGCAATGCAACTAGTGATGCGATTAAAACTGCACTGACGCAAACTCTGCTCGAAGATGCACTTACACACGAGTTCGCAGGATTGGCTCCTGGGAAATTCTCTCTTGGTAATATAGACTATAAGGTCGGTACCGGGGAGAAAAGCTGCGAGCATACTGCTTACATTGGCTTTGGGTGGAAGCTTTATCATTAGAATAAAGAAAACTTAGGCTCCGTTAAATAGCGGAGCCTTGTTTTATATTCAGCAAAAACATCAATTACTTTCGTAACAACAATCTGATTTCTTTAATAGTTAGACCTGTACATTTGCTAACGATTTCCGGCGAAATGCCTTCTGCTAGCAGTGCAATTGCAGCTTCTTTCTTTCCTTCTTTCTTGCCTCTAGCTTCGCCTCTAGCTTCGCCTCTAGCTTCGCCAATCGCCTCGCCTTTCTTTAGCCCTTTCTCTAGCCCCTTCGTTTGCGCCTCAAAAATTGCCGAATTGTAATCCCGTTGGCCACTATTCCTTATGCGCATTAGCTCAATTGTCGCAGGATCTGAAGTTACTTTATCAAACATATTCACTGCCTCCTTAATCACTGGTTCAAACTTACCTATCTCGCTCACTATATCAGAATGAGGGGACTTTAAAAATTCCATCCACCAAGTTACCGGCGAATCCCGCTTAAATCGCATTTTGCTTAGCTCTAGGAAATGGATCTCCGCATCGTCATTCAACATCTCGTATGTTTCATCGTCTCGCATGTGAAACGTCCGCCAAAAGCGTTCATCACCATCCTTGAAGAAATTCTGTTCAAGAATATTGATGCATATAGTTTTGTTCAGAGCTTGGTAGTTTCCCGCCGTTTCAAGCTGCTGAAAAAAGATCTCCGCCCAATTAAACAACGTCCTCTTCCCAAAATATGTTTGGTTCTGGCGCTGCATCTCGACGTTGCAAATACGGCCGTCAGAGGCCTTTGCAATAATATCTAA
>JAIRNU010000037.1 GCA_031257945.1 Holosporales bacterium | reverse complement strand
GTTGCGTTTGAACCTGGCAGTAAGTTGGGAACAATTACTCCAGGTATGTTTAGAGGCTGCCGGTTAGAATCGATTACAATTCCTGCTAGTGTCACAAGTATCGAAGCAGGAACGTTTGTGAACCTTAAGCGCATTACATTTGAACCTGGCAGTCAGTTGAAAGAGATTCCAGTAGGTATGTTTAATGATTGCCAGTTTGAGTCAGTCGTGATTCCGAGAAGCGTTACAATAATCGCAGACGACGCGTTTGTTAATACTGAACTTAAGCACGTTGCGTTTGAACCTGGCAGTAAGTTGGGAACAATTACTCCAGGTATGTTTAGAGGCTGCCGGCTTGAGTCAATCGTGATTCCGAGAAACGTTGCAACAATCGCAGACGACGCGTTTGTTAATACTGAACTTAAGCACGTTGCGTTTGAACCTGGCAGTAAGTTGGGAACAATTACTCCAGGTATGTTTAGAGGCTGCCGGTTAGAATCGATTACAATTCCTGCTAGTGTCACAAGTATCGAAGCAAGATTTATGAACCTTAAGCGCATTACATTTGAACATGGCAGTCAGTTGACACGGATTCCAGTAGGTGTGTTTAATGGTGGCCAGTTTGAGTCAGTCGTGATTCCGAGAAGCGTTACAACAATCCAAGATGAAGCGTTTGCAGATGCAACATTTGGGAAGATCATGTTTGAATCTGGCAGCAAGTTGGAAACGATTACAGAGGATGTGTTTTGTAACTGTCGGGCAGAGTCAATCGAGATCCCTGCTAGCGTTACTAAAATTGCAACTTGTGCGTTTCAGAGAACTGAGGTTAAGCACCTCGAATTTACAGTTGGTAGTAAATCGCAGTGTCATTATCTGTCAGTACCCACGTTAGAATCAATTGTAATGCCGGCTAATATTATAGCGCTAGCTGACAGCCCCCGTCTTAAGGAAATCAAGTTTGCCTCCGATAGTAAATTGGTCACAATTCCAGCACGTAGGTTTGATGCGTACAGCCACACATTACGGTCAATCGTAATTCCGAAAAGTGTTACGAGTATCAAAGATAAGGCTTTTGAGGTCAATATACACCTCGAGCATATCGCTTTTGAGTCCGGTAGTACGTTGAAAACGATTACAAGCGGGATGTTTGGGGGATGCGGTAAGTTGAAGTCGCTTGTAATCCCTGCCAGCGTTACAGAAATCGAACCTGGTGCTATACCTGCCAGCGTAGAGAGTATTGCTTTTGAACCTGGTAGTAAGTTGCGCAAGATTAAACGCGGTATTTTTCGGAATGACCATACATTGAAATCAATTGTAATCCCTGCTAATGTTGCGGAAATCGAGCCTGGTGCTATACCTGACAGCGTGCAGAGTATTACTTTTGAACCCAAGAGTAACTGGCGAATGTTTGCAGGTAACTTGCAAGCGCTTATTGGCGGAGTGTTTAATCCATGCGCAGTAGAATCAATCGTGCTTCCGAAAAGTGTCCAGATGATCACAAGTGGGGCGTTTTATAGTACTGTGCCTAATGTGCACATCGCCTTTGAATCAGGCAGCCAATTGCAAAGGATTACCGAAGAGGGGGCCCTTAAAGGAAACTTAAAAATTGTTGAACTTCCAGCGGGAATTCAAGATGTTGATCTAAAAGCATTTGAATCAGTTGAGTATATTACATTTGAAGACACGGAGCGTTCTGGCAGTGAATTGAGACGTTTTTTGTGCGATACAAGCAAATTGGAATCGCTAAAACTAATCGAAGTCCCCAAGGGCATCACGGACGACGCTCTTAAAGGGTTCCTTCAAGGAGTACAGCACGCTATCTATATAGATTTTAGGAAGTGCGACCCCACGATCAGCGGAGAAAATCCGCGCGGCTTATTAGAATATATGCTTGGTAGGCAGCGTAACGAAAAGGCTATCGGGTGCAGGGTTCTGTTCCCTGGGAAAATGGGGGAAAAGGCTCTGTTCTCCGGGGAAGGACCATCATATGAACTGATAGGATTTAACGAAGACGGAAGTCCGCAGTGGAAGGCGGATTATCGAACGGTAGCTCTTGCACCTCCTTTTCAGGCGGATTTTGATGCGGCTAAAGAAAAAATTGCTGCTTTAACAGGAAGAGTTCTTGGCGAAAACGCGAGCAGAGAACCTGTACCATCAGCGCCGCCACCTGAAGTTGACCCATCAGCGCCGCTTCTTGTAGATATTAATACAATAGAACATGATAGTGGTTTGACTAAAAGCGATGTGAGGTTCGCACTTTTTTCACCGAGAGCGTGGCGGGCGCGCTTTTTTGATTCTCAAAAATTATTTACTTCTGCACAAATAAAAGATCGCGCATTTGAGCAGTGTGAAAATTTGAGAACTGCCATAATTCCAGAATATATGAGTTCCATTGGAAACGCTGCTTTCAGTGCAAGTGGTATTCGTTCTGTATTTTTTGAGCCGAACATTACGTTGTTAAGCATTGGAGACGAGGCTTTTCGTCATTGCTCTAATCTGAACTCAATCACAATCCCGCAAAGTGTTTGCACAATCGGGCATGCAGCCTTTATGTCTAGTGGAGTTCGTTCTGTTATTTTTGAGGCGAATAGCAATCTAACCGCAATTTCAGAACACGCTTTCCGTAACTGCTTTAGATTAGACTCGATTACAATTCCGAACTGTGTTCGAAACATTGGGACTAAAGCCTTTTCTGGTAGCAATATTCACTCTGTCTTTTTTGAAGCAGGTAGCAACCTAACTCAAATTCTAGAAGGAGCTTTTGCTAGTTGTACTAAATTGAATTCGATAATGATTCCAAGAAGTGTGGAATCCATTGAGTTTGCCGCTTTCTTACGTAGCGGAGTGCGGTACGTATCCTTTGAAAATGAAAGCAAGCTAAAAACCATTGACGTAGCTGCTTTTTATAAGTGTAAAAATCTTAGATTCTTCGTTGTTCCACCTCTAGTGGAACGCATTGGAAAAAGCGCTTTAGCAAGTGTAAAACGGCTAGATCTTACGTACAATAACTTGGCACAACGGCATCAAGATAATTTGGCGCCCTTTTTGACTAGGTGGTTAACAGACTGCTGCTCACAAGGTTGTATTGCAATTTTCCAATCACCTGACAAACGACAATATTGCATATATTATCGTGACCAGTGGCATGAATTAACCCAGATAAGCAAACCTACAGACCTTCATGGGCAAGATTTTGTGATAATACTTCCTGGAGTGAATTTGGAGGCGTGCAACTTTCAGGGAGTCAAAGTTTTAATATTGTCGGATGATGATGTATCTGCTGGTGCATTATCTCCAGAAAAATTAAAGAATATTTATGATTCTCTGGAGTACATTGAGATTCCAAACAGCGTAGAGCACATTGATAGGAATACTTTTGTTAGTAAAAACGCTCGGGTCGTTTTCGATAGAAAAAATCACGTAAAATCTATAGGGAAGTATGCATTTTTTGGTTGCAACCTTGGTCGTGTTGATTTTCCTTCGGTGAGCAGCGTTGAGGAAGGTGCTTTCTGTGGAGCAAAAGCGAAGTCTATCAAGTTGCCGGAGGGCTTTGACGACATAGTTACCGATTAAGCAGAATACTTTATTGCCCTGCCAAATGCCCCATTTTTGACGATTGCAGCGAAATGGGGCCCTGAAAAAGGTTAGAACAGAAATCAATTTGGATCTCTCTTTTTACGTCGCAGATTTCCTCGTGAGCAACAACGGACAGCAACCCATTGTCGTCAACATTGAACATTATCTCAATTCGCGGAGTCCCGCTTGGCATCGGGCTGATTCCAGTTAAAATCAACTTTCCAAGAGAGGTACATTTTTCTACAGCAATATTATCCCCCTGGACAACATGTATTAGAATATCCGTTTGATTATTATAAAACGTCGAAAGATTGACAGTAGTAGAGACAGGGGTCGGCGTATATTTAGGAATAACTGTTTCAACGCACCCCATGACCGTCTCTATCCCAAGTGAAAATGGCACTATATCCAGCAATAACGGCCTTGTCGCGATAGCGCTATTGGTTAATGCTTCACCGTGGAGCGCCGCACCAATAGAAACAGCGCAATCGGGGTTGATGGTGTCGCGGATCTTCCCGTCCCCGAAAACGGCTGAAATTGCGCTGGTAACATAGTGGAGCCGCGTTGACCCGCCAACAAGTATTACGCCATCAACATCGCTAGGCTCGACGCGAATGTCACGAAGCAGGTTTTTCACAATGCAAATGGTCTTATCGACGTGTTTCTTGGCGATTGCGTCGAAGTCTGCCCTCGAAATGAACTCGGATACGAAGTTTTTATCGCAAAAAGACTCTTTGATTTCTTGTGCTTTACTCCTGCTAATAGTGTTATCAAAAGGCAAAAAGGTGCTAATGTCTTTGTCAATGTCGTCCCCGCCTAAAAGCAAATCCCCCGAAGAGCCAAGCACCTGAAAAACCCCGTTTTCTATCCGTAAAATCGTAGCATCAAAGGTCCCGCCGCCAAAATCGTACACAACAAAAACACCGTTAGAATCTGGCGTGTTTAGGCCATAGGCAATAGCAGCAGCCGTTGGCTCATTGATTAAGCGAATTACATTTATCCCCGCGTGTTGTGCCGCTTGTTTAGTTGCCTTTCTTGCGATATTTGAAAAGCGAGCAGGGACGGTTATAACCGCGCCACCAATATCTTCGCCCAAAAACCGCTCCGTTTCCTTTTTCAAGGCCATCAGCACTTCGGTTGACAAAGCAAGTGGCGTTTGCTCCATCGCAAATATTTCCTCGGGGGTCTCCATGCCGCGTTTAAAACTCTTAACAACGGATCCTTTTATGCGAACTTGACTTTTTACCAGGCCGCCAGGGGCTTGCGGAAATTGCAACACAGAGGCCACTTGGTTTTTCGATAAAGAAACAACAGAATTGGTTGTGCCTAAATCTATACCTACTACCACACCGTTCCTTTGGGAAGGGGCGGGAACATTACCTATTGCGACAACATTTACCACTTGTTTCTCTTAAAAACCAAGCAAGAGTGAAAAACCGAACCTCCCAGGCCCTCCTGCCGCCGGAGCGTTAGACACCACGCCACAACGCTACCACGCAGACAACTTTAAGAACTCGCTTACAAGTGGCCTTTACCATTGGAAGTCATTAAAAGCCCAGCTCTGCCACTAGCCATTTTTCGCTAATTTCTTCACGATTGTTTTTTTCAAACTCAAAAGCCCCGGCCCCAATTTTTTATCAGAGGAGGATAACAGAAAAGCATCTAACCCTCCGTTTTGCTCAATCGTTCTAACACCACTCACCGAAACGCGCAACCGTACGCGGCGAGCCAGGGCATCACTGATTAACGAAACTTTATGCATGTTCGGTAAGAAACGACAGCGCGTTTTATTATGAGCATGGCTCACGTTATTCCCCGTCAATACACCTTTTCCACAAACTTCACACCGTCTTGCCACAAAAACCACACGCCTTAAGAACAACACATGCCTAATGCTACCAAAACTAGCATAAAAAGGCAATCACCACGTACGGCCGTTCAACACTCCACACTTCATAGCAATAGCTACTTTACACACTGCATTTTTCGCCGGAGTCCCCCAGAATCCGGCTCACTACTGGTAAAGCAGTGATACAGCGAGTCAAAAACCGTGGCTGAGTGGCTTTTGACTATAACGAACTGTTGCAGGAATTATGCTTTATTCCTGGGGCCTTGCCGCACCGAACCACCCTTCTAGCCAAACCCGCAGCCTCTCGTGCCATTGCCCCTGCCTCTGTCGCGTCCATCCATTTTCATCGCACTGATAAACGATGTCTTGAGGGAATATAGCTATACAACCCGGAATTCTTCCGAAAACATCTTCTAATGAACCTGCAACCCTTTTGCCTCTGCTGCTGCGAATGACATCTGGAGACGAGCAAAATGTTATCGTTCTTAATGGGCAACCAATAAATGCTTCTTTGCCGAACCATACAACACTTTCAGGGATTGTTATTTCGGATATCGCACAACTTGTGAAAGCGCCCCAGTCAATACTCTCGAGACCTTCAGGAAGGTCAACTCTACTTAACACCGTACAACAACGAAAGGCTAGCGGGCCAATTTCTTGTATTTCGCCTCTTAACAAATCAAACGCAACACCAGCCCCAAAAAATCACGCAAAAGCCATCTCATCAAATTCCATGCTCGTAAGCTATCATGATTTTGATGTGGTGGTAAGTTAAAACGGC
>JAIRNU010000069.1 GCA_031257945.1 Holosporales bacterium | reverse complement strand
TACGTCAAGAAGCGTTGAAATGGTCGATTTGTCGCTACTACTGTTGTACCACGTGCATCACGGGGGATTGTTTGAGAAACTGGTGGAGACCTTTCACCAACTTTTCGCTTAGCAGTCTCGTCTACTTAATGTGTGAGCATTATTGGTAAGCTGCTGTGAAACAGCTGGAGTCAGTTCAGCCGGGTAAAGGCTAACAACCAGCCCGTCCCGATTTTGTTGGGCAATAAAGGATCTCGTCTTTAGCAGGTAATATAACTATACTGCCTATAAAAATAGCTAAAAGCAGCGGAATCGACGTTAATCGGTACGGCGTACTAATTTGAAGCGGAATTAGGGATCGAAAATTACGCCAAGAAGCGTCGAAATGGTCGCTTTGTCGCTACTGCTGTTGTATTACGTGCATCACGGAGGATTATTCGAGAAACTGGTAGAGACATTCCACCAATTTTTCGCTGAGCGGTCTCTTTTTGTACCTTTTTCCGTTCTTTACGCTTGTCGTAACTTTCTATTAACTAATACCTCGTAACATGCAACTAGTACTACGGGAGTAACGGTTTTGTCGTGTTCAATAGGGGGGAGCGTTCCTTTTGGAACGTACTTGGCGTATGCATCTTTTTATTTTCTCAAGATGCGTTTGTTTTCGATATCCTGGAGCAAAATTTTAATTATCGCATTTTGCACAATAACTGGCGACAACCACGGTTTGACGCCATAATGCAGGAATCTATGGCTTTTTCGAAAGATGAAAGCGTGACACTATGGTATGTCAAAAAATTCAGCGGCGTCGAGGCTCCGGAAAAGGTACCCGACGAATCAATAGAATACCCAGAAAATTTCAACGAAATTAGCATAATAGATACTGGCGACCTAACCACTGTCTACGAAAGAGAAGTTTTTTGGCAGGCATTTAGGAATGTCGCAAATAACCCCGCCGGAAGAAACCTTTTATACAGGATATTAATAGAAAGGGAGCGCGGCGGCACAGAGGACGTGGTCTTGGAGCCCTTCGATCCCGATTTTGACGCGCTGCGCGAGTGTGCGCTAACGATGCATATCAAATGGACCTACGATACGTTCTCCATCACGCCTTTTTGTGGGACGCTCTCTTTTAACGACACCATATGCATAATGCAGTTTTGCCAAGCCCTAGCGCGCGATTATTGCGCAGTAGGGACTATGGAATCCGATGCAAACGCCGACCTTTTCCACGAACTCTTGCATTGGTATCACGCCCTTCGCGCCCCGCAACGATACTATGACGAGGTATTTGGCCTCTACAGGCCAATAGAGCACACCATCCGCACACACCCCATTTGCCGAACTATTTGGAATTGCGACCAGGACACCACAGACAGCGAAATTCTTTGTTCTGCAAAAGCATGGCATACGCATGTGTGCAACGATTGTACGGTCCTTGATTTAGAGGAATTGCGCACAATAATCGGCGTAAAGGAGCAAACCTCAATCATCCAAAGCGCCGAGGGCGCGTTCCTTAACACCTTCGTTAATGGAGATGAACTCAGCGAAAATCTCTTCCGGAGGTTTGCCAATCTTCCATATAGGATTGGCTACCAAGCTTTCAATTACTACGAAGATCGGACGGTTGTTGAGCGCTGCGTTGCATTAGCGCAATCATCGTCTTCAACGACGTGGAATTTTCTTGCTAAAAATGCAGCGTGGTGGGATTGCTCAATGTCGGCATATGCTGATTTATCGAATGAAAAAGGTATTGGCAAGATGGAAATCCCATACAAAAAAAGCGCAACTAAGGGTATTTTCTCTACAATTATCAGCGACGTCTATTATATTTTTAAATGGTGTTATAAGAAGATTTATCAGCAATTCATCCTAATGACTGCAGGGTGGTAGTGGAAAGGAATACGTGGCTTTTTGTATAGTATTTCAGTGTAGTATTAGGCTACACTCATGTCGGGAGGGCAATCGTTGATATTTTATGTCTTTACAACATCAAACTTTTTATAGAACCCACACATGCTCGGATTTGTCGAAAAAAGACAAAGGAATAGCGGTTACGCTGGCCGGGTGGGTGCACAGGAAAAGAGATCATGGACAGCTTATCTTCATAGATTTGCGGGATCACTTTGGCATCACGCAGTGCGTTTTCGCCCCAGATTCTGCGTGCTTTGCTCTTGCGGAAAAGTTGGGCAACGAGGCGGTTATACAGATTGAGGGTGTTGTTGTAGAGCGCTCTGATAGTACCATCAATAAGGCCCTACCAACTGGCGATATTGAGGTATTGGCGAACAACATAGAAATATTGTCCCAATCAAAGCAATTACCGTTTCCTATCAATCAAGAAACTGATTGCTCAGAGGATTTGCGGCTAACGTACAGGTTTTTGGATCTGCGCCGAGAAAAAAGCCACAAAAACATTATTTTGCGCTCTGGCATCATTTCTTCGCTGCGTAAACGTATGATAGAGCGCGGTTTTTTGGAAATTCAAACGCCGATTTTGACGGCGTCATCTCCCGAGGGGGCGCGTGATTTTCTTGTCCCAAGCCGGCTGCATCCTGGACAATTTTATGCTCTCCCCCAGGCGCCGCAGCAATTTAAACAGCTGCTAATGGTTGCTGGTTTTGACAAATATTTCCAGATTGCCCCGTGTTTTCGCGATGAAGACGCCCGGGCCGATAGGTCGCCTGGTGAATTTTACCAATTGGACTTTGAGATGTCTTTCGCCTCGCAAGAGGATGTGTTTCAAGAGATTGAGCCGGTTTTGCACGGGGTTTTCGAGGAGTTCGCTTGTGGGCGCACTGTGTCGGCGTTACCTTTCCCGAGAATCCCCTTTGATGACGCTATGTTGAAATACGGCTCAGATAAACCAGATTTGCGGAATCCATTGGTTATTTACGACGTTACAGCGGTTTTTACCCAAAGCTCTTTTGCGGCATTTGCGGATATAGCTGCAAAAGGCGGCGCTGTTCGGGCGATACACGTTCCTGGTGCCGCTGAACAGCCAAGAAGTTTTTTTGATAAGCTCGGAGCTTGGGCGCTTGATACAGGGATGCCTGGGCTTGGGTATATTACGAAGGGGCAGGACGCTGCCAAGGGGCCTATTGCAAAATTCCTGAATCAGCTGGCGCTAGACGAGCTCTATGCTATTACAAACGCGCAGAACGGTGGAGCTATATTTTTTGTTGCGGACCTTGCCGTCAGTAAAGCGGCAAAGAACGCCGGCCTGCTTCGAACGGAAATCGCAAAAGCGCTGAATCTAATAGATCATAATGCTTTTGCTTTTTGCTGGATAGTGGATTTCCCTATGTTTGAAAGGGACGAGGTAACCGGAAAAATCGGCTTTTGTCATAACCCTTTTTCTATGCCTCAAGGCGGGCTTAAGGCGTTGCAAGAGCAGGATCCCCTTGATATAAAGGCCTATCAATATGATATCGTTTGTAACGGCGTAGAGCTATCTAGCGGCGCCATTCGAAATCATGAGGTAAATACCCTCTATCGCGCTTTTGAGATTGCTGGGTACGAGCGGACTGTTGTTGACGAGAAATTTTCTGGTATCATAAACGCCTTTAGTTTCGGGGCTCCGCCGCATGGTGGGTGTGCCCCAGGCATTGATAGAATTGTCATGTTATTAACTGGAGAGCCAAATATCCGTGAAATTATTGCTTTCCCTTTTAACCAGCAGGCCCAAGACCTGATGATGCGGGCCCCTGGGCCGGTAACAGAGCAGCAACTACAGGAATTAAGCATACAGGTGGTTAAGAAGCAAAAGCTTATTGGTGCCAGCTAGTACGGTCACATACAAATTTAGAGCCATCTAGGAATGTTGCCGTACCGCAGGCAAGTAGAATATGCGTAATTGCGGCGAACACTTGGTAAAGGCCTGCTTCATAGTGGGCCTTGACGCAATCGTAACGTACTTCAAAGATGTACAATTGTCAAAGGCATATTCCTTAACTGCAATAACGCTATCTGGAATGTCTATTGCTTGTAAACGCGAACAATCAGCAAATGTATACTGCTCTATGCAGCTTACTTGACTTTGTGGCTCAAAAGTAACGCTTTGAAGATTCGAACAACGCCAAAAAACGTGATCTTCGAGCGTACGCACGCTATTAGGAATGCACACCGCACACAAATCGCAATCGCGAAATGCATATCCCTCTATATGCACTACACTACTGCATGGCTCAAAAATAACGCATTGAAGCCATCTATAAACACAAAAGGCACGCTCAGGTATGCGTCTAACACTGCGTGGGATCAATATTTGAACATCATGTAGGTTACGTACGTAGTGGTACTCCATCCTAACAACAGGAAATGTAATCCCTTTATATAATTAACCCAGCGCTTGGGACCCCGTGTCCTATCGCATGCTGCTCAGTAATTGTATACTCCCAACCATCAACTGTTACAAATGGCTCGTTACTAACAGGGCCAGGGCGCGGGAGAAAAGTAGGTCGTATGCAACCAATACAACACGCGCAAAACATAAAATTTGCTAACAACATTGTTAGCGTCAAAATCTTCTTCGTCACTTACATATTTTTGAGAAAAAACACACAAATGCTTTACAGCAATTGCTCTCTGGTGTCGATATAGCAGGCTTCTTTATGCGAAGCCAATCGGTTACTTCGAGGGGGCCTGCAATAGCCTATGGGCATTTAGTCAACTATCACGTTTTATAAAAGCACATGCGCAAAACCTCATGCGTCGGCCGTGGTTTGTGTTCTTAGCGCACTGCGAACAGATCAATCACAAACCCGTCTGTAACCTCTCGACAAGCTCTTTTACAGTCGGTATATATCCATCTTTATAAAAGTCATCCTCGGCAAATCTATATCCCTGGTGGCCGCAAAACATCAAGGCATTCTCCGCATCCCCTTCACTTGCAATACGCTGCAGAGATTTTTGGATACAAAAGTACCGCGGATCCGGCACTATTGGCACTTTGCTGTCCGCGTCCTGGCGCCATCCGCTGAATTTACATGCCGACAGACAGCCTATGCAATGCAATCTATCGTGCATAATCTCCTGGCTCTCTTCGGCAGTAACAAAAATAATCGTGCGGCTCGGGGTCTTCATGCCGACAACAAATCCCTCTTTCACCCACCTCATTGCGTCGTCGTAATCTGTTGAAGTCAAAAACAATGGCGTTCGTGGCGATTGATAAAACGGTCGCGTATACGTTGCATCAGGGACTGCAGAAAAGGGTACTTGCCTGGCGGATCTTTGCTGCAAATTAATTAACATGTTGTTTTTTACTGCTGATGAGGGGAAGCCAGTTGGACTGAACCGATTCAATACTACATCTCCCCTTTTCAGAGTTAATAATTTCTTTTTCCACGTTATAGGAATCGGACTTTCCTGGGTTAGCAAAGGGCGCGTACCAAATTGGAACGCTATAGTGCCTAAATCAGGATTGTTAATCCAATTAACCCATTCTGATAGGCACCAAACCCCACCAGCCATAAAAATCGGCAATAAATCCCCAATGCCAAAAGACCGCATCACATTTCTTAATTCTCGTACCCTTGGCTCCGGGCTTTCTGGCTGCGCTTCATCCTCGTTATTGGACAGGCCGTTATGGCCGCCGGCTAACCATGGGTCCTCATAAACAACCCCTCCAAGCCACTGTGAAAATTTGTTATATGCCCGTTTCCAGAGTATCCCAAATGCCCTAGCCGAAGAAACGATTGGATAGTATTTTACGTCATACTTCGCGCAAATTTCTCCCAAGCGAAATGGCATGCCAGCGCCGCATGTTACGCCGTGCACCATGCCTTTTACTTTCGATAAAATTCCATGCAAAATTTCGTCGACGCCCCCCATTTCCCACAAAACATTGATGTGAATGCGGCCGCGCCGGCACGCCGTTTCGTAGGCGATTCTTGCTTGGGCAATTCCGCCGGCGATTGCGCGCTCTATCATTTCCTTGTGGCGTTCTAGTCGTATGCTCGAAGAGTACGACTTCATGTTGGCATAATCCCCTTGCCCTGGGACATGCGGATTAACGGCAGAGATTGTTCCAACGCCGTCCATTGCTGCCCAAGATCCTGCACTTAACCCATCTGATGCAGCGATTCCTTTCCCGCCTTCAACCAAGGGTAAAACACGGGCGCCAGAAATCTCGATTTCTTTTAGCTGATCTTTAATGCTCATAAAAGCCTACACTCCTCCACTTTACCAATGCTACTGCCCTAGCAATTTTACACATAACTAGCACAGACTAATAGTCTTTAGCTAACGGCTAATCTACAGCTAACGGCCTCCAGTTACACCGAACCACGGGCCACTATGCCACACGAAGCGCCTAATTACTACCATTTAGGTTACTGTGTGAATCAGCACCCTACATATTTATACCAAATCTCGAAAATGGTGTTACAGATGGAACCAATGAATGCTCTGGGACGGAAGGCCTTTCCGGAGCCACATCTGTCATACTATCAATGGGATTTGGTATTATCCGGGTTCAATAGACCCGTTGCAAAAGCTTCGTTCTTTCGGTAGTTTTGGCGCCGCTCCGATGCTCGAATCCTCACGTACGTTAAGTACGCTGCGGTTCTGCTTCGTATGCTCATAAAAATTCCTCGAAATTACTCACTTTTGCAACGGGTCTAATTTCGCAATGCTTGCCGTAAGCCTTTACTGTAGTAATACCATCTCAATACTAAGATCCAAAATATTTACTTCCACTTTTAAGCGAAACAGGGAGGCCTTCTCAGTAACACTTCCTTCCGAAGTATATATACTCTCGCCCCAAATATTTATTTTCATTTTTTACACATTATTAACTGAAAATAGGTTGACTTCTTAATGCTTTTTGTGGCACTATAAGAATATAGATCACGACAGCTACGGCCCGGCCCCTGGGGTGGGCGGAGGCTTGGGATGGCTCCCCCATTTAAAGGATATCACAAAAAGGTTAATATTTCGTTAAGACTTTGCGAATACCTCACCCCCCAGAAAACCAGGGGTTACAGCCAGCGCCTCTTCAGCCCCCTAGAAAACTCAGGGGATACAGGTACCGCCGCCTTAAACCACTAGAAACCATGGATACAGGTACCGCCTGCATCACCCCCCTGGAAAACCAAGGGGCTACAGGCACCGCCTACATCAACCCCCTTAGAAAAGCCGGAGGCCGCACCATCGCTCCCAGCCAAACCTCCGCACATAGAGGTGGTGCATCGCTGTAGTAACAAAAAATCGTAATCGCCCCGTTTTTCAGATTGAATGGCATCCCCGTCTATCGTATAATTCAACATATAGTTCATTTGGAGGTAGACGGCTATGGCTGTTCCGAAGAAAAAGACGTCGAAATCGAAAAAGGGTATGCGCCACTCGCATGACGGGTTATCGGCAATTGGTACATCAATATGTGAGAACTGCGATGCTCTTAGGTTGCCACATTATATTTGTAAATATTGCGGGACATATGGTGGCAAGACGATTGTCCAGCCTAAAGACGATGACTTTGAAGAAGACGACGAATAGAGTTTGCTGAGATGTGTATAACGATTGCTCTTGACGCTATGGGAGGGGATTTTGGCCCGCCTGTTACCGTTGAGGGGGCCAACCTTGCTATTGATCTTTTGAAAAAGAGCAGTACATTAGGCGGCGTGCGGGTTGAGTTCCTTTTTTTCGGGCAAAAGGAGCGTATCGAGGTGGAACTTGGTAAATACCCTAAGCTCGCTGAGATCTCCAAGGTTTTCCATACGGATTTTATTGTTACTAATGAAATGAAACCGATTGAGGCACTGCGGCATAGGGGCGATTCCAATCTCGGCATGGCTATACAATCTGTCGCAGATAAAAAGGCAGATGCAGTTGTTTCTGCGGCTAATACTGGGGCTTATATAGCCCTATCGAAGGTAATATTGGAAACGTTTCACTTAATAGACCGCCCCGCAATCCCTGCGATTATGCCTAATGCCAATGGACGAAGCATAGTCCTTGATTTGGGGGCGAATCTTGAATGTTCCGTTGAGCGCTTAACGCAATTTGCGCTTATGGGGGAGGCACTGGCCCGTGTATTGCTTAAAAAGAATTCCCCGAGTGTTGGGTTGCTAAACGTTGGTTCGGAAGAAATGAAAGGGCACGCTATAGTGCAGGCAACCGGGCAAATCCTGCACTTAATTGATGAAAAAACACAAAAATATTCGAAAAAAGAAGATGGCATTCGCTTCCATTTTCATGGTTTTGTTGAGGGGGATGATATTTTCAAGGGAGTAACAGACGTTGTAGTAACTGATGGGTTCTCCGGCAATATTGCTTTAAAAGCGATAGAGGGGGCGATTTGGTTCTTTTTTAAGCTACTCCGCGATACCATGCGCGATTCAATTATATGGAGGATTGCTTCTGTTGGCGTGCTACCGGTCCTTAGAAGCATCAAAAAGACGATAGACCCGCGCTTATACAATGGCGCCGTTTTCCTTGGGCTGAACAAAATCGCGGTTAAGAGCCACGGGGGGGCGGATGCGTTTGCTTTTGCGCAGGCCATTAAAGTTGCCGCCCAAATGGTACAATCAGACTTCATAGAAGATGTCGAAAAAAGACTGCAACTTTTGTCGGAAATTCAGTAGACTTTGGCGTTACTTGCAGTAGAAACGGTTTTTGCGTGTTGTCATCTTTAGTGGCTGGGTACGGCCACGCCTTTCCAAGCCGGATTGTAACGAACGACGATCTCTCCAAAACATTAGATACAAGCGATTCGTGGGTTACTAGCCGTACTGGCATTGTGACAAGGCGTATCGCGGCGAAGGAAGATAGCACAGCGTCCCTTGGCGCTAGAGCCGCCGAGAACGCCATGGCAGCAGGGCAGTGCGCAGCAAATGATATTGATGCTATTATACTGGCAACGACTACGCCGGACCACCCAATGCCCTCAACCGCAGCAAAGATCCAGAGCATGATCGGGGCACGCAAGGCATTCGCTTTCGATGTACAGGCTGTTTGTTCAGGGTTTATTTATGCGCTGTCTATCGCGGATCATTTTATAAAGGGTGGTGCAGTGAAGAATGTGCTAGTAATTGGAGCAGAAGTTATGTCTAAAGTGTTAGACTGGACCGATAGATCTACTTGCGTATTATTCGGAGATGGCGCTGGGGCCCTGCTTTTACAGGCTAAGGAAACTAGCGACAGGGGGGAGGCGCTCCCAATAGCGCGCGGTGTACTGTCGACACACCTGTTTTCTGATGGCAATTTCTACGATATGTTGTACGTAGATGGTCAGGCGACTAGCAGTAACCCATGCGGTGTGCTGAAGATGAATGGCCGGGCGGTATTTGCGGCCGCAGTTGAGAAGATGGTGGAGTCTTCGGAACTGGCGCTAGCGCACAACCAGCTGCAGCTTAATGATATCGATTGGTTTGTGGCACATCAGGCAAATAAACGAATAATCGATGCGGTAGCGGAAAGACTCGGGATCCCTGAAGAGAAGGTTATTATTACTGTTGATAAATATGCAAATACTAGCGCCGCCACTATTCCCTCTACTTTATCAATCGCAGCAAGTGAAAGGCGCATATTGCCGGGGCATACACTCTTACTGTCTGCAATTGGTGGCGGTTTTACGTGGGGGGCCGCGGTGTTGAAATGGTAACGGTTAAATACTCGCTATGTGGCAACTGCGGTAAGGGTACCACACGCAATTGCAACACAATCTTGCTTTTCCATTGTTCGGAGGTGTACACTCCCCCAGGAACGTCGTAACAAAAACAACAGTATGAAAAATTCGCGGTGTACAAAAATAGTGGCAACACTCGGGCCGTCCAGCAATAGTAAAAAGATGATATTAGAGCTATGCGCCGGCGGGGTTGATGTTTTTCGGTTGAATTTTTCGCATGGGTCTTACGAGGACCACCAAGCCGCGATTTGTAGCATCCGTGAGGCGGAAAAGGCCGTCAACAGGCCACTAGCGATTATGCTTGACCTACAGGGGCCAAAGATCCGCATAGGAACTTTCCAGGAATCCCCCGTCCCACTAAAGTGTGGGCAGAAATTTCAGCTAGATTCGGACCCTACTCCAGGAACAAATGAGCGCGTATACTTCAGGCATAAGGAAATTTTTCAATCGCTAAAAGTTGGCACAAGTATTCTCATGGACGACGGCAAAGTTTTATTGCAAGTAGACGAGCTTTTCGATGACCGTATAGTTGGAACAATTATAAATGGTAAAGAGATAGCGGACAGGAAGGGGGTCAATATCCCAGACGTTCTTCTTTCCGTTGGTGCCATGACCCCAAAAGACGAGAAAGACTTGTCATTTGGGCTGCTTTGCGGGATAGACTGGGTTGCGGTCTCTTTTGTTCAGCATGCTGACGATATACTTGCTGTCCGGCAAAGGGTTCCCCAGTGGATGAAGATAATTGCAAAAATAGAAAAGCCCGCGGCGATTATGAATCTGGATGGGATTATAAACGCTGCTGATGGGGTAATGGTGGCAAGGGGTGACCTTGGAGTGGAAGTTCCGCTTGAACAGGTTCCAGGCCTTCAAAAAAGGATCCTAAGGGAGTGCCATTTTCTTGGAAAGCCAGTTATTGTGGCAACTCAGATGCTTGATTCCATGATTGCATCGCCAATGCCGACCCGCGCCGAGGTATCGGACGTTGCTAATGCGGTTTTTGATGGAGCTGACGCGGTAATGTTGTCTGCAGAGACGGCGTCAGGGCAATACCCAGCGGAGGCAGTCCAAATAATGGATAGGATCATTAATCAAGTCGAAAAAGAGCCATTATATTTGGACAACATCAAGTCTTCTACAAATTTTAATGCGAATATTTGTTCCCCGATTACTTTTTCTATCCCTAAAATGGTAGAGTCTTCCAACATAAAGGCGATAGCTACAATTTCTACTAGCGGCAGAACGGCGGCGATGATTTCTAGAGAACGGCCAAAAGCCCGCATTATAGCGATATCGCCAAATGAACATACAGCCAGATATCTGTCTTTAATTTGGGGGGTACAGTCGCTGTTCTCGGAAATCGGGAATTTTGCTAATTTTGACGAGCTTTCGGCATTTATTCAAAAGACACTCCTGGAAATGGGCAGCGCCGACAATGGCGATGAGATTTTAATAGTTTCGGGTGCGCCGTATAATGCGAATGCTGGTATTAATATTTTGCAGATATTGACATTATAAATGGCACTACAGTATAAATACATCTCATATGAAAGTGAGGTGGAGATGCGGCTTGATCGGTGGATTCGCCGTGAGTATGGCGATGTTTCTCAGGGAATTATCGAAAAGGCTGCGCGGAATCGTTTTGTTCGAGTTAATGGCCAGAAAATCGGCGCTGGGGTGAAATTAATTACCGGAGACCAGATTGGCATAGAAATTCATTTGTTTGAACAGTTCGAGCAAATTAAAGGGAGAAAGAGGGAAGTTGTTAGGAATGTTGTGGATTTTAAGCCAGAAATTTTATTGGAAACCAATGATTTCTTCGTTTTGAATAAGCCCTCTGGGCTCGACGTGCAAGGCGGGAAAAACGTCGAAATCAGTGTTGATATGTGGATTAAATCTGTATCTGAGCAGTACAGACTTGTGCACCGGTTAGATCGTGAAACTAGTGGTGCTTTGATTATTGCCAAAACACTGGCGTCTGCGATATTTTTTGCAAAGCTTTTCAAAGAAAGGAAGATAAGAAAAACCTACCGTGCCATTGTTTTGGGGCGGCTTACCCCTGATTGCGGCCAAATTTCTGCCCCACTTATTACAGCCCGCGAAGCAAAGGGACTTGTGGAAGTTGATACAAGAAACGGGAAAAAGGCGGAGACTAAATATAGGAGCATTTTTTACGATAGTACTGAAAATTGGACCGATGTTGAGCTGGAGCCACAGACCGGGCGCAAGCACCAGTTGCGTGTTCATATGGCGCATATAGAGGCGCCAATTGTCGGTGATAGAAAGTACGATACAGACAATAAGGCGGCTTATTTACTGGCTAATGCGGCAAAGGGTGTGCTTTACCTACACGCCAAGGAAATTAGCTTTAAAAACCAGGATGGTGTTTTTACATCGATTTCCACGCCGCTTCCACAATACTGGCCGCAAAGGTAGATGCTATGAGCAGCCATCGTTTGTGTTATGCGTCCTTTGTGGTACAGAGGGCGAGCTCCGGATTAGCGAAAAAGTATACCTTCTCACCTTAGCACCCTACACATCCCGCTATCCCTTAGAATGCGCGGTATTCAGCGGTTGGGACAAGCACTTGCAACAAGCATGTGGGAATCTTGCATCTAGTGGGAAGCGCCCGCCCCCCACCCCTTGTATGTTGCTATGGTTTGGCGGGGAGCGCATCAACTGTTTCCAACTCAAAACCAGCATTTCTAAGCCAGTTTGCAACGACATTTTCTAAAACATGACCAATTTCAAAGATAAAGCAAAATTGCACTCGCATTTGTCCAAGATCAAACACATATGAGAAAAAATATGTAGTGAAAAAAGCCTGAAAAGCCCGAAATAAAAAATACAGTATTCACAAAAAGCAAAAAGGCCTCCAGAATGAAGTTAGAAAA
>JAIRNU010000066.1 GCA_031257945.1 Holosporales bacterium | reverse complement strand
TTTTCTAACTTCATTCTGGAGGCCTTTTTGCTTTTTGTGAATACTGTATTTTTTATTTCGGGCTTTTCAGGCTTTTTTCACTACATATTTTTTCTCATATGTGTTTGATCTTGGACACTAATCAAATTTCTTATTCAAAATTTTGCTTATTATTTTCGACGTATAGTTAACAAGCGGGATTATTTTTCTATACTTCATGTGTGCGGGCCCGATGACACCTATTGCTCCAACAACATGGCCGTCCGCTGATTTATAAGGGGATAGGACTAGCGAACACCCAGAAATCTGGAAGTACGGATTCTCGGATCCGATAAAAACCTGGATCCCATTTGCCTTAGACGCAAAATTAAGCAGGTTCAGCATGGTATGCTTCGTTTCCATAATTTCAAAAAGGTCTCGGATGTTGTTAAGCTCCCGAAGCTCCTCTATATTTTCGAGTAAATTCGCGTGTCCCTTGAGAATCATGGACCCGCTGAAATCATCGTTCTTCCATATCTCGATTCCTTGTTGCAATATTTCCGCCGAAAGCTGGTCAAAATCATTTTTATGTTCAGATAATTCGGCCTCCATCGTTTTTATTCCATCAGATAAAGTGCGCCCCTGAAGAATATGAGACATATAATTGGATAAACTCTGTAATAAAGAAGAGTCTATATTGGCTGGAGCCGAAATAATACGATTCTCTACATGGCCAGACTCCGAGACGATAATTACTAATATTTGCTCCGCAGAAAGTGATACAAAATTTATTTTTTGGATTATGGGATCTGTTTTAGGCGACGACACAACCCCGGCGCACTTCGATAACCCGGACAAAATAGACGTCGCTTTTTCGAGAATTTCGCTGGTTTCCTGCTCCTGCGAATTCATCAAATCAAAAACCTTTTCGTTTTCGAAGTCTTCGAAGTTGGACACCTCCAAGAGCTCATCAACAAAGAAACGCAGCCCGGTTTCCGTTGGGATCCGCCCGGCAGACGTATGCGGGGCATACAGCAAGCCTATATCCTCCAAATCAGCCATAATATTACGGATCGTCGCTGATGAAAGGGGCGACGGGGATCGTTTAGAAAGCAGGCGAGAACCAACGGCCTCACCAGTTTCTATATACGCATCAACCAGTTCACGAAAGATTTCCAATGAACGAGCGGACAAATTGAAAATCTTATCTTCCATTTCAGCCTACTTTGCTGTGGCCTCAGGGCAAAGCCTGACTATCGCCACAGGTTCCTTCGCAAAAACCCTTTTAAGCACGGCGTTTGTTTGCTCTAGCGTTACGGCCTCGAGCCGGTCGTGGGTTTTTTCGATATCATCTATCGACAATCCAAGCGCCAAGCACGCAAGCATCATACGTATTTTTTGGTGGCCGTCCGTTGCTAAATGCACCATATCCGTAATACAACTCTTTTTAGCGCGGTCAAATTCGCGTGGGTCAAGGCCGTGTGCAACGACTTTTTGGATCTCTTTCTCAAACTCCTGAGAGAATTTTTTATACTGCACGCCTGGAACTAAACTCACCTGAATTACAACTGGCTTAGGGTCCCAAGATTCCACATCATACGAACAATCCATGCCAAAGACCAACCCCTTTTTATCAACGAAATGACGGCAAAACTTACATACCACGCCCTCAAACAAAGCATCTAACCCGATACAAAGTGCATAGCAAGTATCCAGCCCGTCAGCTTTATGGTGCGGAGCCTGGTAAAACAAGGAAACCTTTTCACTTTCTACTTTATCGGTACAATACTGCACAGTGTGCTGAATCCCTTCGGTAATTGCGTTTTGTACGCGCTCCCTTCTAACAGCCGGTCTGGCTTTTATTCCCCCGAAAGCATTCTCGGCTTTCTTAAATATCTCTGCCGCATTAACATCCCCAATCACAACTAACGTAGCATTATTAGGTCCGTACCACTTTCTGTAATGCTCCATAACTGCTTCACGAGAGTAAGCCAAGATATGGTGACGCATTCCTATGATTTCACGGCCATATGGATGCTGTGGAGATAAGGCGTTCGTAATGTATTCGTTCGCAATTCCTAGCGGTGGGTTCTCCACCCTCATAAGGCGCTCCTCGAACACAGCTTTCCGCTCTTTTTGGAATACCACGTCATCGTGAAGGAAGAAATTGGCCATCCTATCTGCTTCCAGCAGCAACACAACATCTACAGCATCTGACGGACAGTCTTCTATATACATAGTACAGTCCTCAGACGTAAAAGCATTAGTGCTCCCGCCTAAAGTACTTATTGTCTCGCTAACATTTGGATATTTCTTCGAACCGTGAAAAAACATGTGCTCTAACATGTGCGAAATACCAAGCAAATTTTCAGGGTCATCGCACGAGCCGACATGGTAAAGCACTCCAACACTAACACGTGGTACCTGGTGATCCTCCACAACAACCACGTGCAACCCATTTTTCAACACCTTTGTTTGGGCGTTAAGCAGTGGCTTTTTCTTCTTTGCCGCATCTTTTTTATTGCGTTCTAGCATTAACTTCGTTCCCTTACTCAATTTCTCCGCTCCCTCCAAATTACAAAAAACTACCGCCGACATACAGCATAAAACAACACTTAATGTTTTCATGATTAATTACTCCGAGCAATATTACCATCATTGCCACCGCCACCACCAACAGTCACAAATCTCATCTCTTTCCCGAACATACTACACGCCGCGTTTACGTCCTTTAACGAAACAGCCTTAAGCATGTTCAATTGATTCCGCGTTTCCTCGAGGGAGCGCCCCAAAATCCTGTTATTTACGCAAAAAGATACCATACTAGCGCTAGAGTCCAACCCAACCACCAGCGTCCCAGCTATCTCCTTTCTAATCAGCTCGAAATCACTTTTCGAAACGCCGTTCTTCGCCACAGTTGTGCAGGTTTTCTTCATGATATCCTTTACCTGTTCAGTTGTTTCATTTCGTGTTCCGGCTGAGAACTCCAGGGCAGCGTCTCCTCTATTGATGCACACTTTTCCATAACAGTAGTACGCCAAACCGTGGTCCCCACGCACATTTTTATACATCAAAGAATCAAGAGACGGGCGAGCAACAATCGCAAAAGCAACTTTCTTAGCGTAGTAATTCGGATCGGTTGTATAGAAGCCTGGCTGCCGGCTGGAAATCATGGTTTGTGGGATATCGAACTGCACATGAATATCGTGCTCTGGGGTATTTATTGGCCCATATTCGGTCAATACCGGCGTTCCCTTCGCAGGAAAAGCGGAAAGCATTTTCACCACGTTCTCCACTATTTCAGTTTCATTTTCCCGCGGTCCCAGGATAACAACAACAGCGTTCCCCTGACATAACAATTTCAAATAATTTCGGATATCCTGCGGCTTTATTGCCTTTATGTCCTCTGCGATGCGCGTTAAAGACGACCGATATGGGTGCTCTGATGGATAAAAAGCAGCATTCATTGCTTCATGCAGGTGTGTTGCCGGGTCTTTCAGTGATCCTTTAAAACTGTTCAGCGCGTCCTTCCTTGCCTTTTCAAACAATTTATTTGGTAAAAGCGGAGCAAGGCACATATCTGGGATAAGATTAAGCGGGACTATGTATGAGGAAACCGGTGCCCAAAAGGTTATACTGGCGTGATCAATATCGCTAGCAAAACTAATCGTTGCCCCATTATCGTAAATAGTTTCTAAAAACTCGTATTGATCCAATTTTCCGCAGCCCTTAGTTAGCATATCCGTAAACAAGCCTAACGCAGGGTGCGTACCATTTACATTCTTCATCCCAGCGTCCAGAAAGACAATCGACATAGAAACGAACTGTCGGTTCGACGGGATATACCATACTTTATGCGTAAGATTAGTCTCCACCTCGTGGATCTCTACGAAAAAATCCCCGTGCTTGTTTGCCTTTCCCTTAGGGGGCCTCGGATTTTCAGCAATGTTTGCAGCGCTTTTCTTTGGTGTTGCCTTCGGCTTAGATGGCATTTTTTTTGCCGTCGAAGGCTCTGATACCTTTTCGCGCATTCCCTTACTTACTTTTTGGTTTATTTCGCCGTCTTTTCCAGCCATAGCAACTCCAATACAAAAAACACAACCTAATACAAAACGCCCAACCAGATTATTGCAAATACTGCGCATAATAACACCATGTAAAAACAAAAACATAAAAAGCAGATCTCTCTGGGGCTTCACTCCACAGGACGACTTCCAACACGCGCCCCAAAGACACCACAACCATGCTATATGCAAACACCCTTTGGGGATGGAAGTCAACAAGATACTTTTACGCCGTTTCTTGGCGCACTTAACGTATTATTAAACTTTTATATGCATACAATAGTGAGAAAATAATAGAAAATGAACCATAGAAAATGAACGCCACGTTACAAATTGTCAGTTTGTTAGTTCTTACGAGTATATTTAATGTATTCGGTAGTAGCGCAAGTAGACCGGTCCTAAGTAGAACATCTTCTGATCCGGATATTCACGCTTCCGCCGTGTCGCCAACTTTGTCTTTTTTGCAAAAGCTGGCTCTTTTTTGTTGGAACAATGCAATAGAACCTCCACCAGACAATGGGAATAACGAATTAACAGTGCTTCGAGGGTTGGATGACTTGGCAGAATTTTTTGGGTGCAAAGCTCAAGATGGAAAATGCTACATAGTAGACATCTCTTGGCAATCCTTAAAAAATTGCGCCGAAAAAATTATCCACAAAGCGGAACAATTAGGAAGAGGAGAGAATCAATGTATAGAAGAATTAAGAAAAATACTGGAATTGTTTGGAGCTATTTCTCACGAACCAAACGACAGAACAAAAACGGGAATTAGGGATAGTGATGCGAGAAAACTGGCCGACGCGTTTGAAAAGCGTCTTGATTTCAGTGCTCTTTCTGGCGCAGAAGCAACAGTCGTGAAAAATGTAAATCTCCAGATGATATCTAATTATTCAGGATTTCAACTGATAATGTCAATATTGGTCGCAAATGAATTGCTTACATACTTTAACTTTGACAGGCGTGGATTTTTTTCAACGATACCAATTTTTAAGGGCAAGAAGGGCGGGCCTTCTGTATGCGTGTATGGGGTGCCACCAGTAAAAATTGGGCTCGCAGAAAAAAATTTTGTGTCGAACAACTTTGAAGCCGCAGTGTGCGCTATGATGCATGAATTAACTCACGCCTTCCATGGAATGATGTCGTTATTTACGTCTTACGGTAGGTTCCACAGCGATCGCGGTGACGGTATTAGTACATTCTACAGCGACTTTGTGCCTTTTCTTGTAAGCAGTGTTGTTGGTAATGATGCGCTTAGAGGAGTGTTCTTCCCGGTGCTATCACATTTGGATTTCGGTAAAAACGTAATTTTGAAAGAAATAAAAAGAATAATTGGGGAAAATATCCAGGCTTTTGAGCAACTGAAACAAGACCTCAAAGGAAGATCACGTTACAGTGCGTTGTACATTAACTCCGCGTCTCGCGACGTTTTTTACATGCTTTCAAACCTTGTCCAAGCTGGGTTTGGAGAGATTATTCTCGGAGAATCGTGGGAAAGAAATATTAGCTATAATCTAACGGAAGAAAGCTTCGCTAAAGCCATTTACGTATCTACTCTCTTGTTCCGAGGAGATACATTCCAAAGTGTGTGGACAGATAATGAAGAGATCTTAACAATAGTTGGTATACTGCCCTTTCTTTTTAACGGTCAGTATGTAATCCTGGTAGACAAACAGAATGAAATTATTTTTCAGAAGAGAAATTTGGAAAAAGAGGTAATCTCGGAAAAGGATGCTAAAGTCTATCGTGCACATCACGACAGCTACTTTTTCCCGAGCTCAGAGCGTCTTTTACATTTGCTCAAGATAGCACTACAAAATGATAACATTCTCCTGGATCCCAGGATCGATTTTTCTGCAATAGGACAGCCTGACCTCTTTTACCCGCCAAAATCCATACACAGGATCGATGCAACTGCTATTCTGCAACAAACCACCATTGTTCAAGACGGCGATACAACATCCTTAATTGATGCTATTTCTCCACTGTATTGCTGGCAGGGCTGGCAGGATTTACTGCACTCTGCGATCCTCTTAGGGCAGTTACAAACACTGGAGGATTTTGTTGCAGGTATACCAGCGATCGGCGTCCCCACGAGCGGCATGGTTACTACCGGATATAACGTAGATGATTGGGAAGGAACGCAATGGGGGCCTACTGTACACATGATGCTCAACAACGGGTTTCCTGGGTTAGCTAAAATCCTTATAGAAGAAAAAGGCGCAAAGATTGATAGCGTCGATAGCCAACGACGTACCGCATTGCATTGCGCAGCTGAGAATGGGCATCGCGACATTGTTGAATTACTATTGAGTATGGGCGCACAGGCAAACGCTGTAGATTTTGAGGGCCGCCTACCGATACATTTGGCTGCACGGAAGGGATCCGCGAACATCGTTGATATGCTAACAGAAGCAATGAATAGGGATAATTACCAGTGTCTACCGATACATTTTGCTGCGTGTAGTGGGAACGTTGATACCGTACAAGTTTTGGTACGCCGGTATCCTACAGAAATAAATGCTAGAGATAGTGCGGGGAAAACACCGTTAGCTGTGGCTGTAGAGAATGGGCAACTGGAGATTGTCCGATTTTTAACCACAATCCCAGGCGTAGAAATGGAAACTAAAGATGCTTCCGAGAATACACTATTACACTTAGCTGCTCAAGGCGGGGATCCGAACATGGCTGCATTTTTCGTAAAGACTGGAAAAATCGATGTAAATGTACGTAATAAGAACTGGGAAACTCCGCTCTTGGTAGCAGTTAAGCATAGACAGTTACAAGTAGTTAATTTTTTGCTAGATAACCGTGCAGACGTAAATGCACAAGATTACAATCTTGCGACACCATTGCATTGGTGCGCCTTAATGGATATGGCAGAACTTGCGGAGATTCTTCTTGCGCGTGAAGGTGTAGCAAAAGATGTACCAGATAGTAACGGGAACACACCGCTGAACGTAGCAGCACAGTATGGGAGCTTAGATGTAGTTCGTGCCCTAATGAAAAGTGGGACAAGAGTGGATATTCAAAACACTCGTGGGCTCCCGCCGCTGCATAACGCGGTATATCATGGGCAACTCAACGTTATAGACCTTCTACTTAACGGAAGAGGGATAGAGACAAGGGACCGTGATGGGAGAACGCCATTAATGATTGCGGTAGAAGCCGGGAATTTCGTTGTAATTAGCAAACTAATAGAAAGCGGTGCAGATGTAAACGCACGTGATGATCAAGGTAATACACCTTTGCATTTGGCGGTTATTAATCCTTATGGGTGTGATGTGCATATTGTGGAGCTTCTATTGCAAAGTGATGGTATAAGAGTAGATGCGCAAAATAAACAGGGGGAAACACCGTTATCAATAGCAGGAAACCTATTCCACTTTGATGCTTGGACTGTGCTGAGCTCTCATTAGTTCCAATTCAAGAAGAGAGGCAGATAAAGCGATTTGTATGGCACTAAGCTGCCATTCCACTTATTTACACAAAATTACTATTTTGTACTATAATTACCTTAGGAGTGCTTCGCATCAAAAGTATTTTGAATAAATTATTGAGGCTATTAAGAGGATTCGCCGTCCTTACAACCCTGTTGGTTGTTTTTTATGCGCCGCAGAGTGGCGTTGTTGCAGCAAATAATTCCGAAACCGTTTCGGCTACTACAAGCAAAGGCAGCAAAACAAACGGTAACAAAACCTCCGCTCAAGCACCCGCACCAGCTCCCGCTCCAAAACCCTCTTCCCCCCCGGCCGCCGCTGAATTTGAAAACAAGATTAAAGAATTCCAAGAATACGTCAGCACTGCGCGTAAGAAATGGAAATGTCCGGGGGTTTCAATTGGTATTATTGCAAATGGGAAAGTGTATTTCGTTAATGACGGCGTGGCCAACGTGGACACCGGCAAAAAAATCACGGAAGATTCGATTTTTTGCGTAATGTCGCTGTCTAAAGTCATCACGGTATCAGTTGTGCAACAACTCGTAGACGAGGGGAAGCTCAATCTAGACGATCCTGTAACGAATTACCTGCCATGGTTTAAATTGTCTGCTGGAACACAGGATGTCAAGGTGCGCCACCTGATTTCACATTGCATTGGATTACCAAAATTTGCTGCCGATACTTTGTGGCACCTTGGCTTTACGCAGAAGGAAATTATAGAAAAACTGGGGATTATACCAGTTTGTGCTCCGCCTGGGGAAAAGTATGCATACCAAAATATGTTTGTCGGGATTGCAGGATTACTTATCGAATCAATATTAAAAAAGCCGCTAAGGGACATTGTACAGGAGAGAATTTTCGAAAAATTGGGGATGGAGCACTCTTCTATGGGCCCGCATCCCACCGGCTTTTGGGGCAAAATCAAGCAGTTCTTTAAGAAAGAAAAGAAGCACGATCCGGATTTGCTAGTAACTGGGTATATCAATTACGGGGGGCCCGCGGTTAGCGTTTCTACGGATGAACCTTATTTGTTCGAGGGGACATCTGGAGTAAATTCTTCCACCGCTGATTATTTAAAGTTTATCGCTTGCCTCATCAATGGCGGCATAATCGAAAGCGGGGTAAATGCTGGGACTGCGTTACTTTCGCAACGGGCCATGAAAGAAATGACTTCAAAGCAAATAGCGATCAGCGATATCCGAAATAATTCTTCACACTTCCCTGTAGAACGGATGGAAAAAGGCAGTTTTTACTACGGGAACGGGATTTTTGGGTTCAACTACGGTACCGATACAAAGAAAGCAAAAGTAATAATGCATGAAGGGGCCGGAGCTGGCTGGCGTTCGATATGGATGATACTGCCTGAACACAACTTTGGTTTTGTCGTGCTTACTAACTATGGCTCAATAAATTCCAATTTACTTCCAGAAGCAATAGCTTACCAGTTGTTAGATTTGTATCTTAATATTCCTGGGCATAATTGGAATGATTGGTTTTACAAATCGTTCCTTAGTTCAAAAAAATATTTTAAACACCGGTTTGATGCGTACGTTCTTGGGCCACCGCCGCCGTTAGAATCATTGAGTGGCAAGTATAAAAGTGAGATATATGGGGCGCTTACTATCGTGCAAAAAGGTGGCGGACTTGTTGCAGAGTACAGAGGACGGGACGTGCCATTGAAACACGTCGGCGGAACAGTATTTTCCTTTGACGCTAATAAATTAACGGTGCGCTATGGAGACGATGATTATGGAGAGTTATACTTCCAAAGGCAAGGAAATAAAGTGGACGGCCTGAAAGTAGGTCTGTTAAGAGAGGACGACTTCAAAAAGTCATAAGAATGTGGTACCATACGTGTGGGAGCGATGCCATGAGAGACAGTGTAGAGGAGACATATGTTTAGTACGAAAAAGACAACTGACGCACTGCTTGGGGCAATTGATGTCGGCGATATAAAGAATAGTAGCGATTATGAAGTTCTTATTGGTAAAACAATAAAAGATGCGCTGCTATACGCTCCAAATAAAATAATTGTAAGGAAGGTACTAGAGGAGCCGCTAAAAAAACTCATCGACCAAAATATAATAGCAAAGGTTCGTATAGTGTCTTTTTTGGATAAATACAGGGATGCATGGAAAAAACAGTCTCCGTTTATTGTGGAATGCGAACTTTTGGCGGTGTCAGACGGAAGCTCCCTAGCGACCAGGCTTGACCTCATATTCTTTAACGGCAGCAGTTTAACTTGGAAAAAAATATTTAACATTGATGGCGAATTTTTCATTACTGGCAAATTAACTTTTTCGCAAAGTAGTAACCGCTACTCGGTAATCCACCCTGATAATATTTGGCCTAAAAATTTTCCCAAGCACATTTTCGGCCCAGAGCCTATCTATCCGGCGACAACATCTACAAAGCAAAAAGTTATACAAAGGATAGTGCGCACCGCCAAAACTTCGCTTTGCACCTTAGAAGAGTGGATTCCAGCGGAGATTATGCAAGAATTTGGGTGGCCGTCCTGGGCAGATGCCGTACGCAATATTCACTCGCCGCAATGTACAGACGACCTGACATTACACAACGTAAGCCGTCAAAGGCTTGTTTTCGACGAACTATTAGCGAAACAACTTGCTGCGCTGCTGCATTCGCCACAAAAAGCCAAAAGCGCCTTAAAAATCGTAAAAACAGGGGAATTCGAGGATTTTTGCAAGCAATTGCCGTTCGCCCTAACACAAGCGCAAGAAAAGGCTTTCTCGGAAATACAAGCAGATTTAGAAAGCGAAACGGCCATGTTGCGCTTGATTCAAGGTGATGTTGGCAGCGGGAAGACTATCGTTGCCTTTTTAGCCGCGGCACAGGTAATTTTTTCCGGCTACCAGGTCGCCTTTCTTGCACCAACGGATATCCTCGCCAAACAACATTTCGCCTCAGCCCAAAAGCTGTTTGCAAATTGGAATATCGATATCATGCTTTATACTGGGAATCAAAAAGGTCGCAGCCGGGAGTCGATCCTGCACGATCTGAAAAGCGGGACAGTCAGAATGCTGATAGGAACGCATGCTCTTATTCAAAATAATGTAGAGTTTCAAAAACTTGGGCTGGTCGTTATCGACGAGCAGCAGCGGTTTGGCGTTGAGCAGCGCCTGAAAATGATCAACAAAAGCGCCCCATTTGATTCTTCTGCGCATGTTTTAAGCCTGAGCGCCACACCAATCCCGCGAACGCTGTTTATGCTTCGTCTTGGCGGGATATCGATATCTAATTTGTACGAAAAGCCTCAAAATCGCCAAGCGATAGAGACCCGCGTAATACAATTAGCGCGCGTTCGCGAGGTGATTGGCGCTTTGCACCGCATTCTAGAAAAGGGGCAGCAGGCGTATTGGGTGTGCCCTCTTGTTGAGGAATCTAAGGGGATGAAACTAACGCCAGTCATCCAGCGCTTCGATTTCTTGCGGCAATATTTTCCTGGCGGTGTTTCCGTGATTCACGGGCAACAGCTTCCAGCAGAACAACAAAAAAATATGGCTGATTTCGGTAGCGGCAAAACGAAAATCTTGGTAGCGACGACGATTATAGAAATTGGGGTGGACATTCCGCAAGCGTCAGTCATTGTCGTAGAGCACGCGGAAAGATTCGGGTTAGCGCAGCTGCACCAATTGCGCGGGCGGGTCGGCCGCAGCGACATAAAATCGTCGTGCATTCTGTTGTATGATAATAGCGCATCGGACGTGGCCAAGCAGCGCATCGCTATAATTAGGAATTGCGATGACGGGTTTAAAATCGCGGAAATGGACCTGTTTTTACGGGGCAGCGGAGAGGTCTTTGGCACCAAACAAAGCGGGTCTGTTTCGCTGCGGATGCTAAGCCATATGTCCTTCGAAGAAAAAAGGGATGGAAAAACGGAGTTTGATATATACTCTACGTTGCTAACACTAGCGATAAAAGCAGCCGAAGATATAATCTCTTCGGGAATGCCGTATTCCGATTTGATGCAGATTTATGGGGATTTTTAGGGGTGTATAAGGCGGGAAAAAAAATCTCCGCTGCCGGTCACCAGCTTAGCGACCACTTAGGCCGCGGTGGGAAGGCCAAATCGCTGATGTCCCCTCTTTTGAACTTTTCCAAACCAAGCCATGCAACCATAACGGCATTGTCAGTACATAAGGACAGCGGCGGGAAAAAGGGCGTAAATCCATATTTTTCACAAAGGCTAGCAATGTCCAGCCGAATAATATGGTTGGCCGCGACCCCACCGGACACCACCAGCACCTTTGCCTGCTGAATTTCTTGTGACGCCATTAGGAATGCCTTTTGCGTTTTATCCACCAGTGCATTCGCTATGCTTTTCTGCAAGCACGCAGCAACATCACGTTTGTCCTGCCAGGAAAGAGGCTGCAACCGCTGGATAAGCAACCGGAACGCAGTTTTTAGGCCAGAAAAAGACATATCGCAGGTATCCCTATCCTTCAACGGAATAGAGAAGTGAAACCTAAGGGGATCGCCATCCAGTGCCAATTTCTCTAGTGCCGCACCGCCCCCTGTAATTTGTAGTATTCGCGCTATTTTATCGAAAACTTCGCCGGCAGAGTCGTCGAGTGTACTTCCGATAAGCTTATATTTATCAATATCAAAAACTTCAAGAAATTGGCAGTGGCCCCCGGAAATCAACAACAAAAGGTATGGGAACTCTATAGGGTCGCTAAGTCTGCACACCTGGGCGTGAGCGGCCAAATGATTAATAGCAATAAACGGCTTTTTATTGATAAAAGCCAAGGTTTTCGCCGCTAACGATCCGACTATAACCCCGCCAATAAGCCCAGGCCCACAAGTCGCAGCAATTGCTGAAAGATCTGCCATCGATAAATTGGCATTGGCAAGTGCTTGCTCAATAACGGGAAATAGAGTATCAATATGTACTCTAGCCGCTATTTCAGGGACTACACCGCCATATTCGGTATGCTCACTTCTTTGCGAATAAATAATGTTAGATTTAATACGCGCAATCCCGCTGCCACAATCGCCAACCACCGCGGCGGCTGTTTCATCACAACTCGTTTCAATTCCTAGCAATAATTCTTGTGACAAAGTGGCCTTCCTTAGAGTGTACAGAGAGAAACGCCGGGAAAGGTAACTTGTATAACGCCGCCCCATTGGCACATAAGCATAGAGGTACTATCCAACATTGGCTTGTTTTTAACTAGTACTGTGGGTTTTACTGGGAGCCACGGACTAGATGTAATCGGAATACATGGCATAGGCGTTAAAATGCCCAGCGCTGCTGCTGTGGCCGCGGCGACCATGGGGTTCCCCATATTCATGCAAGTCCCAAACGGCATAATGTTAAGGAATGGGATGTGATCCATTATGGTTGCAGGGGGCATATTCTTCGCCAGGACCATATCCACCGGAAGGACCATCAATGGCGTTGGAGCGGCGCCAAACACGCACTTACACATACCAGATAAAATTACTGGAGCACCCATTTCTTACCCATTCTATTAACCTCCTCTCCTCTCCACTCCCTACTCATCGTGCCCTAGAGCACGCACCTTGTTAATAGAATCTTCACGAATCTTAACATTGTATAAATTGCGGATGCTTTGCTCTGCTAAAGTGGCAATTTCACTGGTAAACCCGGACGAAACTTTTTCCCTGATGTTGCTCTCCTGCGCAGCATTCCCCTCGCGTAGAACGCTAGCAGCATTCCTTTCTACCCTATTAACACGGACAGCAACCACCCGGCCATCAATTGCCACTTTAAACTCTATTTGGTTTTTCTTTAGCAGCATTAGTCCATTAAGGTCGTTACTGCTGAACAAATTCTGTGATACTTTCCCGCCAATTAAATCCACAGCAGAAACAGACAACGTTTGACTTGTGCATTTCGTTTTCTTTACTGTGTCATCCCACATTTTTGAGTCCCGCAAAGCCTCCGTAAAATTGTTACTGCACCACTCGATTTCAAGCCTCTGCTTCGTGCTTTTCGCCCAATCTGCTGTTACTTTTTCGGCAATGTCATCAAATGGGGGAACGTGCTGCGGGATAACCTTTGCAAGGCGGATCATCACTGACATTCCGTCAAAATCCAAGGTACTGTCTGCTCCCTCTTCTAAAGAGGATGCTGCTGCGATAATTGCTGCGGTAATATCACTCCCAAACGTTTTTAAGCTGTCGCTGTTAGGGTTTGCTGGAACATCTGATAATACTTCAACCGGGAAATTTTGCTTTAACTCAGCAAACGACTTCCCTTCAGCCAAAGCATCCTCCATTTGATTCTTCATTTCATCGAGAAGTACTGGGAGCTTGCGCCCCTGGATATCGGCCCTTAGCTCATCAGCGCTGACCTTATTGTTGCTTTGCTGTACGGCCTCTGAAGTAATTTCCGACACAACGTACACAACATAGCTGCCGTTCATTAAAATCGGTCCGAACGACTCATTCTCCCCCAAAGAAAAAACTGAATCCTCTACGCTTTTGGGCAAAACACCGCGCCCTATAGAGCCAATTGTTTCAAGCTTTGCGTCGGGATTTTGCTTTAACGCCTCGTTAACTGATACCCGCTTCAATAGTATCTGCTTCACTGCCTCCCCACTTGACTCTGTTTTACAGATAAATCTATGCACAGTCCGTTTTTCCTGGGCGACAGAAGTTTCACGCCGTTCCGCAGTCTCCGCTGCTATTTCCTCATCGCTAACTGGAATCGTTTTCTTTATATCGTCGTAGCGTAGTATACAAATCTCTATTACCCTCTCTTCTTGGACCGTATACTGTTCTTTATTTTTCTCCAAGTACTTCTTCAGCTTTTTCTCGGACGGAGTTGGTACTTCGACGCAGTTTTCCGGAATAAAAGCTATATCAAAGACCTTATTTTCTACCATTGTATTGACGAGTATATTCAAGTACGTTTCGCTTATATGCGCACCGTCAACCATTGGGGCAAACATTTGCTGTAACCGCAGTTGCTTGCTCATATTATTTATGAATGCTCGGGGGGTCATTCCATACGCCCGTAACTGGTTCTGGTAAAGGGCAGGATCGAATTTCCCATCAGAACAGAACTGCGGTATCGCTTTTATAGCGTTGGCCACTAAGGACTTCGACGCAACGATTCCTATGCGCTCCATTTCGCTATCTGTTGCCGCCTCCTTTACCATGGCTTCAGCAACGGTCATAGGCAATTTTTCGAGAAGTTGCGGAGGAACCGCCCCTCTATGCTGTCGCGATAGCTCGTTGATTGTGTTGTGGTAGCGCGTATAAAAATCCTGAAATGTGATTTTGGCGCCGCCGACCTTTGCGATTGGAGGAGTTGCCATCATAATGCGCACAACATCAGCGATTCCAAAAACAACGAAACTAGCGCCGATTATTGCAAGAATAATCTTAATGACTACGCTCCCTGATTTATTGCGAATTTTTTGTAACATGAACGTTAATTAATACGAACACCTTAGGTAAAGCTTAGATAAAAAGGAGATGTTATTCAACTGCTTTGTCGCTAATGTCGGGGCCAATCTTCAACATAGGCTCCGTTCAAGCTAAATGGAACTGGTAGTTTGGCGGGGAGAAAACACTGCGTATAATGAGTGTACTCGCGTTGTTTATTGTACGCTAACGCGCGGTTCGCTCCTCTTGTTTTCTGGAGCCGAGCTCGCAGTATCATCACAGAGGACAATCTCTTCAATAGTCCATTCATCAGAGCATGGCGCAGATCTACAGTCACCAATTGTCTCAGTCTCGCTTGGAATACAAACGCTAACCAGTCCCAAACACGTAGAAAAAGCATGCTGGCGCATTATCGCAAATCTAGAGGTGGATTCAAATGCTGCTGTTAAATAACAAGGCCATGCACAACAGTCAGGCCGCAGAGCTTCTATGCTGGAGGGTATGCACCGGGACGGTCCGGTCTGGGTGTTGTTTTTGAATTGGGGAGGGAGAGTGAGATGGCTTACCCGAAAATCGAGCCCATCAGTGGAAACAACACTTCGTGGGAACATCGGGCCCTGAATAAGAACACTGTCTGCAATGTCATCATGCTTCGGCGAAGCATCAGGTCTACTTGCATAGCTAGTTATCTCCAGACTGAACAGTGCCAGTACAATCATTATCTTTTTCGTCATGCTTACCACAATCGAGCCATAACAACGCCATTCATACCGTAACGTATCCTATCCTAACCCGACGTTATCAACAAGATAAAAGTGTCCTTTGTCCATGGCCATTTAGTTCTAGCATAAACACGGCAGAAAGCCTCACCATTTAGTTCTGACTGGTTGCTGAATTTCTACCAGCTCTGAGGGAGAACTAAAAGGCCCTGGTCCTTTGTCAGCGCGCGGTTCGCTCTTCTTGATTTCTGAAGACGAGCTCGCAGTATCATCACAAAGGACAATCTCTTCAATATTGGTAACAGCTTGTTTATTTTTAGAGGCACCGTCAGTTACAACGCGTTTGACCTGATTAGACGCGAAAGAAGAGGTGTAAGCGGCAATACTTGCATCAAAGCATGACAAACGTGGGGAATAATTTGAAAAAGCGTGACGGCTAATACTGCTCAGTTTAAAAGGCTCATCTTTCCGCTTTGAACAATTAGCGAAACCCCTGTTACCAATTGTCTCCTCCGCGCTTGGAGTACAAATGCTAACCAGCTAAACACATAGAAAAAGTACGCTGTGGTAGTCTAGATAGTCTAGAGGTGACTTCCGATGTTGCTGTTAAATGAATAGGCCGCCATGCGCTAGGACAGTCAGGCCGCAGCACATACCGTCATATCTCGGACATATACAAACTTTTTGCGGAAAAACGGTAATGCGTTACAGCACATTAACGTAAAATTAACGCAAAAAAACTAGAATCTGTGTGTAAAGGGGAAACAAATGGTTGGTACCTGTGCTCTACAAAATTTTACGTTTATTAGGTTGCGGTTCTTTTGCAAGGCCGAGTTATAGGCTAATTGTTCGCGCAATGGTTATTTCATTTTCCATTGGTTGTGGCCTGGTATCTGCGGAGGAGCAGCCACTTCCCGAACAAGATCTTGGAACAGAAGCCCAAGCTAAAAAGAAATTGGTAGATCAATTCCGGGAAGCCATGTACGAAGTATTACGGGCTACACGGCTTATTTCTGACGAGGAAGTGGCTCCACCACAGGAAGGGAGCGAAGAACCAGCAACTGTGTTTGCTTCGATCCAGCAGTCTATTGGAATGACAGAAAATGACATCGTCATGGGCGGAAATATTAAACAACGCTTGGAAAGCTTAACACGGACTGTTGAATCAAATAACCATAAGCTAGCAATTCTAATCGCGCAGCAGCTGAATTTCCAGCAAGAAACGCGCAGAAATATGAACTTTGTCATGGAAGACATTGCTATTTTGAAAGAAGAATTGCATAAAATCCGGGGTCTTTTGTTCGCCCACGATATTAATACACAAAAAATTATTAATGATGAGACGGTGCTGGAAATCGATATTATTTCCGCACTGCAATCGACGCTCGAGGAAATTTTAGAATCAGTTGAAAAGCCACCTGCTGGGCCGTTTTCCCCGTATGATATAACCAGTTCGCCAGGAAGTGGTTGGCCGCACTGGCCGCATGGACACTGCCAACAGGGTGATTCGGATGAAGGCGCTGACGTAGGGGAAGGTGCTAGCGGTGATACTGGTGGTGCTCCAACAGAGCCCGAAGAGCCGGAATCATGATATGTGTGAACGGGGCGGGCCTTGGAACGCGTAAAACTACTTCCAAGCCGGCTCTCGTTGCATCGTAGCATATAGGCGTAGCGAGTATTAAGTTCCAGAAGCATGGATTCTATTCCTAAATCGATTTATGATTAATTGGGGCGCAGAGCGGGAATTAATTATCAACTGATACAGGAAATTTTTATGAAAATAGCAAATGTTGTGGTGTCGGCCGCGCTCGATAAGGCACTCTCATACGAATGCAACAACGATTGTTTTGTTGGGCAGGTCGTTATAGTAAACTTAAGGAACAGAAGAACTGTTGGAGTAGTAATAAGTGTTGCAGAAGAAGACCCGCGGCCTAATACTTTTACTATTTTAAGTATTGCGAGCTATTTCCCCTTTTCGATCCCCGCAGAAAGCATTGAATTGATCAAATGGATCTCGGGCTACACCCTTATTCCTCTCGGGGTCGTACTAAGAATGGTTGTCCCATTTCCTGAGGATATCTTGCAAAAAACAGAAAAAGCGTACCAAACTTTATTGGTGGCCCCAAATCCGTCCAGCGCCGCAGTGCCACCAGCAAATGCGCCAAAAACCAGAGATACCGCATTTTTGCAAACACGCGAACACCAACAAATCCGCCTCAATCAAGAGCAAACCACTGCTGCACAGCGCTTATCTGAACACCTTGATTTTGTGGTGTCTGTACTAGACGGAGTGACCGGCGCCGGAAAAACGGAGACGTATATTTCAGCGATTATTGATATCCTGAATCGCTCCATGCATTGCCAAGTTTTAATTCTTTTACCAGAAATTGCGTTAACGTCAATGCTGGTAAAACGTTTCGAGAAATACTTTGATGTGGTGCCGGACATTTGGCACTCCCAGGCCTCCAAAACTCAAAAAAGCAAAATTTGGTTGAAAGCTGCTTTAGGGCAGCCGATGGTAGTCATCGGAACGCGATCTGCTCTCTTTATCCCGTTTGCTAAGCTCGCGCTAATTGTCGTAGATGAAGAGCATGATACATCGTACAAACAAAGTGAGCAGGGACCCTATCATGCCCGCGATATGGCGATTGTTCGCGCACGAATACTGAATATCCCAATAATTTTGACTTCCGCAACGCCGTCTATCGAAACTATGCAAAATGTTAATACAAAAAAGTACGAGTATATAAAAATAAATAGCCGTTTCGCCAATGCCTCCCTTCCACAAATTTCGTTGATAGATATGCGCGAGGAAGGCGGGCGCCCAGTTTTTTCGCAAACTCTGTTGCATGCCATAACCACAGCACTAAAAGAAAAGGAACAGGTATTACTGTTCATAAACCAACGAGGGTACGCGCCAATTTCTATTTGCCGAAATTGCTGGTATAAGTGGCGTTGCCCAATGTGCGAGGTAAATCTGAATTATCATAAGCAAAAAAAGGCGCTATGCTGTCACTACTGCGGCTTTGAGCAAGAGTGGCAAAATACTTGCCCCCAGTGTAATCACCAATCCATCCTCTTATTTGGAATCGGAACAGAAAGAGTGCTCGAAACCATAAAAAAGGATTTTCCGACGGCTAGGACGCTTTGCCTATCAAGCGATACCATCTTTTCGCCAAAGCAATGGAGCGCTACAATGGAATCTATTTGCAATCATGAGTTTGATGTAATTTTGGGGACGCAGATTTTAGCCAAAGGGCACCATTTCCCCAAACTTACTACCGTTGGGGTGATTGACGCCGACCAAAGCGCTAATAGCTACGACTTAAGGACTAATGAGCGGACGTACCAACTAATGCATCAGGTCGCTGGGCGTGCTGGGAGGGAGTCGCGCAAGGGGTATGTTTTCTTGCAGACCTATTCTCCAGAAAGCCCGCTAATGCAATCTTTAATTGCGAACGATAGAGATATGTTTTACGAATGCGAGCTAAAAGAGCGGCAAATGTACAATATGCCCCCATTTAGCCGGCTTGTTGCAATTATTCTTTCTGGAAGTATCGAAGCGAATGTTCAAAGCGAGGCGCAGCGGCTTGCATCGGTTTTTCCGCGGACAGATAATGTGCTTTTGCTAGGACCGGCGCCGGCACCATTTCAAAAACTGCGTGGGCTGTATCGGTATCGGCTGCTCATTAAAGCTCATAAGAATGTGAATATTCAAGCGATTGTGCGGAATTGGGCAAAGTCTAGTGATCGCAAGGTTTTTGTTCATATCGACGTGGATCCGTACGATTTTGTATGATATCGCCAAAGTGCCGGAGCGCCGGAGCGTTCATTACTACAAGTCATCTTTTTTTCTTACATGTGTTTAATCTGGACACTAGGCAGAAAGGGGATTGTCTTTATAGCGGTTTTGCGCAACAATGAAGCATAGGGGCGATTTTTACTATATTTCACGTGACTGCAACGTTGAGGATGTACAAAGTCCCTGGACGCACACTACATATGAATATTCCGCTCGTCAGGGAAGGAGAAGAAAGCGACCTTTCCGGCATTTCTAAGGCAACGAGAGAATGGGTGATTTTTATTACCCTAGGAGGGGAACCCGTAGAACTAGAGGTTTTTGGTTTTAGGCACGGTTCTTCCCGCCATACAGTGGGGTTTTCTGTCAATCAGTATTTGGCTGGTGCAGATACGCGGTTTTCTGATCTAGGCGTACTTTTGCAATTGGACCAATATGCCCCTTTATTTGAACAACAATTTGCTACTGGAGGGCTTTTTGCAGTAATTGTTATTAAGCGATTCGCCTGGATAAACGGAGAACTTAAAGTTACAGAAGAGCATACGTTTTCTACTTGTTATATAGTTAAGTATATACAAATACTTGATTATATCTTTTTAAGCATACGTGTTTGTCAAAAAGTCGAGAAATTCATTATTATTGATCAAGATGGGAACAATGGCGGCTCCGTGGTTAGCAGTGCATCTACCGTTACGGGTGCGTTTTCTACTGGAACATAGATAATTATGCGGGGGAATTATGATTGATCAGTACAAAGGGTTGGAGATTGGTGAGGATGGGCGCATTGTTTGGATACCACTTGCGCCATTTCCGGACACAGGGGACCGCTCTGAAGGAACTTTTGCTCCTAATTGGATGATATATATCGAAAACGCAGGGACGGCTTCAAAAATTGAGGGTTCGGTTGAAGATTCTGGAAAAAACCTGACAGAATATACGTATTTGTTTGGGTGGTTCTGTGAGGCGGAAAGAAAAGTCCTTGGCGGAGCGGGCGTTAATCTTTTTACTTCAAGCATTCTCTGGTATTCAGTGATTTACTTTGTTATGCCAAATGGGGAGCATAGCGCGTTTATCCGCAATGCCGTACATGGCGGCGTCATTATTCCAACGATAAATTTTGTTCGGCTGTCGCGCATTGATAATAGGGTCGTGGTAATTCAATCAATAACGCTGAGTACGTGTCACCCGTACAGTTATCATTCCCTTCACGATTATACGGTCTTTGCTGTAACTTTTATTGTCAGGAATAATCTGGTTTATGGGTACAAGCAAGATGGTACACTGGAGGGACAAAATATATGCAATGTAGATCTGAGTAGTAATGTGGTAACATAGGGAGACGGGAAGTTCCCAGTTAAAGACGAAAAAACGTCAGCTCCCCCCACATTTATACACGAAAAAATTTTGGTGTAAATATTGCAAGCGGGCTGAGTAGTAACCACGATTGTTTAAAAAGCAATAAATCACTTGTGAGTCTCGCAAATAGGTAGATTCGCCGGGCATGCGGTATTTCGCCGTGCTGCAAAATCCAGTAATTCTGCGGATCTTGTGGGCCAGGTTCGAGTTGTTGGCACCAAATTACGCATATCCTGCTTGGCTCTTTGGGTTTTTAGGAGGTTCAAAGCCATGCAACCTCATTTCCTCCGGAGAGTCAGGTAGGAGCCTATATTGCCGATAACTTTTAGCAACTTACTGGCGACGTAGTGCCACATGCCATTTCGCGTTTCTGTACCTAAAATTCACGTCGTTAGGAAATTGGACGTAGCAGTTGTTGGGGGGATTAGTGTATATTCTCTTTAGGAATCGTGCTTGTTGTGCGTGGGTCGTAAGCCTGTTCCGGGCAACATATTCTTGCTTTTCTTCTTCTGACCGCCACTGTGCTGCCGGTTCTCCCTGACACAAATTGTGGCACTGGGACAAATCAACTTTGCGTACGCCAGTCCCATCAAAAGCGCTGTTGCCAATAACGAGTAGATCGGATCCGCCAGTAAATTTACTTAATTGTTGGCAAGCGTTGAAGGCCTGTTGACCGATGACTTCCACGCTATTCGGCAATATTATTTCCTGCAAAGACGTACAACCGTCAAACGCTCCCATCCCGATCCGTTTTATCTCGTTGCCCAATCTAACAGTATTCAACAAAATACATCCCATAAATGCATAGTTATCAATTTCTCTACAACTATTGGGCAGCATTACCGATCTTAACGCGGTATAGCCTCGAAAGGCACAATGGTTTAATTTCCCAATGCCTTCCAAAAACATAACGTTTGCTAAGGTTTGATTGAACATATCGGCTCTGATTGGCTCGACAAACCTCGCACCTGTGTCGAAAAGAACATCTCTTTGCTCCCCTATTTCAGCTTGTGTGCGTATTGTAGGAATACTCAAAACGTTTCCAAAAAAACGATACAGCGCAGCGCAAAACCACCACAGAGAAAAACGGACAAAGAAACGTCCTGTGATTCTCTGCAATTGCGGGAAGAAATATTTTAGCCATGTAGTGAAACACTGTGATATGCACGTTGCGCCCAAGACAACTATAACAGATTCAATCCGTCCTAATATCGAGACGTTACTTCCCAAAAATTGCATATAAATTATGTCATATAGTCCGTCACGTAGACTTCGTATTATATACTTACTACTCCCAACAATATTGATAAAGTACATTCTTGTTTGCAAATTATATATGTGTCTTCCTGTAAATTCTGCGGCCACGATATCGCTGGTTAGCGTTGCGGAGCTACATAACATACTGGCTAGGTACAGTGAAATCTTCATGTTAGCAGTGCCGGCTGTTTTCTTGGGGAAGCTTGCACGCCGCAGTACTGACGGTTTGACGTGCTGACGGAGCCGCCGAACGTAACGGAGGTTAATTGCCAATGCTTTGATGATCTTCATACTAATTTAACGAGGTGCCACAACGATATGGCCGCATACTAAATGAAGCAGGAGGAAAAAACAACTGTTTTTTTGTAATTGTCAACGCAATTTAGAAATGTCCGCTTTGTGCAATTTAGAAATGTCCGGTTCTGCAATTTAGAAATGTCCGCTTTTTGGTAGAGAATGGGTCCATAATCCATTCCAAAATGAGGATCA
>JAIRNU010000062.1 GCA_031257945.1 Holosporales bacterium | reverse complement strand
TTTTCTAACTTCATTCTGGAGGCCTTTTTGCTTTTTGTGAATACTGTATTTTTTATTTCGGGCTTTTCAGGCTTTTTTCACTACATATTTTTTCTCATATGTGTTTGATCTTGGACAGTAGTGCTATTGGGCCGCTTTTTCCGATGCCTAATCAATGGTTCGCTTGCGCTAACCTTCACATGGCCCACCTGACTCATTATGGAGCCTTACTCTACAACCGCTTAATACCAACCGCTTTCGTAAATCAGCACCGTGTGGTGGTTTCCCAATAATTGGGGCTCCCAATAATTGGGTTTGGCAAATCATCTTGCTGCCTTTGCCAAAGGGCCTATTCCTTCATCCTTAACCCTTCTTTTCTTGACGTACTTGATTTGTTAAGAGGCGACTTTTAATGTTATTTACATATGGCTAGTTTTAACGCACACTAAGCTGTTCAATTGGATCGTTGTTAGGAAAATTATGAAAAAGCTTTTTTTAATACTCATTTTAGGTATAGGCCAGTATAGTTCGGTGAGTAGTGCTAATGTGGCTGAGACGTTTGGAGCCGCCGCGAGTGATGTGGTAGACACAGGTGCGAACATAACTGGTCGTATACTAAACAAAGCGGTCGACGGAGCTATATGCGCACAACAAACGTGTCGTACCCTTTTCTCTTGCTATTGTGGATACCCTGGTTATTCAGCGCTTTTACTTGGCGTATCGGCGGCAATAACGGCGCGGCTAACAGAATCTTGTTCGATTTTTACTAACGTCGTAGCAAACACAATGGTATTGTACCTTGCTACGACCTGGAGTAAGGATGGGTTTGCTAGTTGGGATAAGGGCCTCTTTTGCGCAAGTAGTATCTTTGTACTTACCGTAGCTATGACGACAAGACTGTTCAACTGGTTATTTCGGCCAGCTCAAGTTACGGCACCCCGAACGTAACATACGTGAGGCCATACCGTACGTTCTTGCCGGGTTCGCACTCGGCTTGAACTGCTCTGACCGCCGTGAAGCGGGGGGCCAGCTGCCTACTCTCGTGAGCAAAAATCCTTAGTACCTGATACACTTGTTTGTTTTTTATTCCGCAGTCATCTATCACCTTTGCAATTGGTCTAATCATAAAATCCCAACAGCCAGCATTTTTTGCTAACATGCTGCTGGGTGGTGCTTTGTTTTGTTCGTTTGTTGGGATGGTGCGGTCGCGTATGCAATCCAAAATTTCGTTGATAAAGTCGTTGCTGTGGGAAAAGTTTATCGCAAGTCGTTATATCGTTTCTAAAAGTCGAGACAGCTTCCTGCCAGTCATCGCAATTTTTTCTTTTCTTGGGATATGCATAGGCGTTGCAACATTAATTATCGTAATGTCAGTAATGGGGGGGTTTCGTGAAGAATTGCTCAACCGGATACTAGGAATGAAAGGACATGCTGTAGTATACGGATATACAGGGGATATAGCCGATAACAACGACGATACTATACAAAAGATACAGCAATGCCGCGGGGTAACGTCAGTGTGCCCGATGATAGAACGGCAGGCTATTGTATCAGCGCAAGAGCAAAGCCGCGGGGCGATGATAATTGCTATGCGTCCAGAATACCTTCAAACTCGCGGGATTATCTGTGATAGCCTGTGTTTAAAGCCCGGCCTATCTATTCATGATTTTTCAGGTGACTGCGTGATCATCGGGAAAAGAATGGCAGAGATTATGTCCCTTCATATCGGCGATAGCATAGCTGTAGTGAACCTGCAGGGGGAAGTGACGCCGTTTGGGCCCGTCCCTAAGCAACAGGATTTTGAAATTGTGGGGACGTTCGAAGTTGGGATGACGGAGTACGATAAAAGCGTTGTCATTATGCCGCTTCCCACGGCTCAACTATTTTTCGATTTGCAAGAGCGGCTTACGCAAATTGAAATTTTCACTGAAAATATTGAAAAAAATGGCAAAATAATAGGTGATATCAAACAAGCTGTAGAAAATACGCGCTGTTATATTGTTGGGTGGCAGCACGGTGATTCGCACCTATTCCAAGCGATGCGAATAGAGCGCAACGTCATGTTTTTGATCCTTATTTTGATTGTACTTATTGCGTCTTTCAATATTATATCTGGACTTGTAATGCTAGTAAAAGATAAGACAAAAGACATCGCAATTATGAAAACGATGGGGGCTAGCCAGGCCTCCATTTTGCGCATTTTTTTAATGGCGGGTTCTACTATTGGCATCGTTGGAACCATCTTTGGCACGCTTGCTGGGGTTTTTATTACGATGAGGTTGGATGCTATTGTTGCTTTTTTACAGAACTTGTTCAATGTGCAGATTTTTAATCCTGAGGTTTATTTTCTAACCACAATTCCAACAAGGCTAAATTACAGCGAGGTTCTGCTTATTGGGGGGCTTTCTGTGGTTATATCTTTTTTAGCGACGATTTATCCATCGCTACGGGCGGCGCGCCTGAACCCGGCAGAAGCGCTGAGAAGTGACGCTTGATGGTATGAGTGTTATGCGCGTTTAGGGATATGGATGCATTTTTAAAACAGGTTGTCGAGCATTGTCACTCCGTCCCGCCGGAATTTATTTCTGTTGTGGTGGCGGGGTGTGCAATATTATGTGTTTTTACTTTTTACAAGTATTTCGGGGTTACTGGGCTGCATGTATATAATAGCCTCGTTATTTGCTTGGCTAATATACAAATACTACACCTAACGCAGTTTGCATACATAGATGTGCAAGTACCGCTGGGAACGGTCCTCTTTACTACAACATTCCTAGCGAATTGGATTATTTCCGGGGAATGCGGGGCAGCAGAAGCTCGTAAAAGCGTACTGCTATCATCATTGGCATATGTGCTTTTTTCTGGCCATATGCTGCTGGCATTGGCTCATTCACCAGTCCGGCAATTAGATACATACAGTTTACAAGCGCTAAGTAAATACCAAGCATTACTAGAGATTTTCATTCCGTCTTTACGGATTATACTTGCTAGTATTTTGGCTTATATCATTAGCCAATTTTTTTACATTAGATTTATTGTGAAGGCGGGCGCAACATCTTTGGCCAAGACAGAAGCGGGGGCCGAGAATGCGGGCAAAACGCCTCATCGCCCTCTCCAATATCCGCAAGGGGCGATAGTATTTCTCCAGCAATCCCTCTCTATGTTTTTATCCAGTATTATAGATCATATTGTTTTTTCTATATTTGCTTTTTACATTTTTCCCGCAGTAAAGCCGACAATTCACCTCTTTATAAATGGTTATGTCGTTAGTTCCTTCGCGGTACGATTGGTTACTATTGCTATATGTACAATGTCTGCTTGTTGCTACACATTACTCCGTAAAAAATAGCTTTTTTGAATGAATTTGAGGGGGAACCAGCGAGGAAAAGTGGTTCACGCGTTGGTTCAGGGCTTTCTTGAGGTTATAGGTTATGCTACGGACATACTTGTTGGGTTCACACGCTACTCGAATATGTCAACGCATTACTTTGACCTGATTGGTTCTGTTTTTAAGAAATACTCGAACTTGTTTTTACGGCAAATCATGGATTATGGGGCGGAGTTTGCTGGTGATGTTCTTGACGGAAAATACAGTTTGTTCGATCCGATGGTAAGCGATTGGTCCTGCCAGATAAGGGCTATATGGCTTTGTTGCTTCGTACGAACGGGGAAGAAAACATTGTCTGAGGAGGATTTGGTGTTTTTCGGGCTGGTACGGCTGCTCTGCGAATCAACGGTTTTTTTGACGCATGAGATTGTGGGCTCGGTCCCATTTAAAACAAAAACTTCTTTTTGGCCTGAAGCCATTGCTCCGCTTAAAAACAAGCTTGAGCGCGAAGGGTTTTACGGCGAGGCGAAGACTATCGTTGCTCACAGGGTACTAAACGACTTATCAAGGATATTTGACGATATTCCGCATGATTACATTGTTACGGGGCTATTTACCGGTGATAAGCTGGAAATTCACGATGAACTAAGGAAAGTCTTCTCTTTCCCGGGGTATACGTCGTTTTCTGATCATGCCATACCAGTACTGCCTTTTTTTCACGGAGCTATTGTTCTGTTCAGTTTGGCAGCATACTTCGATGTCCCACTGTACAACGTCACACGGAATATTCGCTCGGATAATGACGCAGAAGCCCCCCAGTTTTTTGTCCAGCAGACCTTCGTAGATCGCTTTTTTTATGATGCTTCTGCAGGAGCTTTTGTTTACAAGGGGAACAGCCTCGCCCAACCAAACAGCAGCGCAATTGTGACGAAAACCTACAGTTTTCACCCGCGAACAGATCCCTGCGACAATAATATAGTCAGTTTTTTGAACAGTATTTTGGTGGAGAATTTTTCATATATAGACTTTTTGTACTTCATTATGTCAGCGCATGCTTTGCTCCCCAAAAATCGTAGTATAGATTGGACGGAGCATACATCACGCTTGATGGAGGCATACGCAACTTATGGGAACAAAATTGGTATTTACGCGGATACTGTAACGAATTACTTATACTACGCACAAAAAGATGAACTGAAGAAATTAGAAGTAAAACACACATACTTTGATATATTACACATGAAGAGTTGTTCTTTGATGGAGGTACTACGAAATGGTAAAAATAAATGGAGTTAGCATAATGTTCGTGGGCCTGAACGGTGCTATGATCATCAATTTACCAACGCTAACTGCTGGGCGCTCTTTATATTTATCGTCGGGGTTTGTCGGGGCATTTGTCGCCTTGTTTGTATGCTGTTTCATTTTTTATATACTTTCATCAACGATGATGTCCTTATCGTTTAACGACAAAGCCGGGACTTTCGAAATCGCGGAAACGTTTTTTGGCAAAAAGGGCGCGACGTTCTGCGCTTGCGTTATTTCTATGGTTTTTTGTGTGTGGTGCGTTTTGCAGCTTGTGGTTATAAAGGACTTTTTCCAACAAATTCCATTTTTTTGCGATAGGCAGATAAATAAAATTCGACACTTCGACCTGCTTTTTTTCCTGTTTTTTGCGGTGGTAGCGTTGCTTGGGCGGATGTGGTTATTTGTGACAGCCTACATCCTTGTTCCTACAGTAATTTTCCTGGAGCTTTCTATTCTGTTCTTTTCGCGCGAAGTGCAGGAAATAGTTGAGGGCTCTAGTGCTAGCTTCTTTAATCTGCTTGATTTATCGGTTATAGAGCCTTTGTTGAGTGGGCTGTCTGCAACAATCTTGGTAACACCGGCTTTATGTCGATCGGTAGTAACCAGAAAAGACACCATAAAGAATCTAAAAATTGTTTACTTAATTTTACTGCCATTTTCATCAGGCATAGGAATTGTTTTAGGCTCTTATTTGCCATTTAGTGACTTTTTCCCCTACGGCCTGTGCTACAACCAAAAAACGTTAATTATTACTGCGCTATATATGTTTATTAGTGGGTGCACGATTAATACAATGAATATATACTTCGCAGTTAATTCTCTAACTTACATAATCAAGAAAAAAAACAGAATACTTCCAATTTTTGTGGTCAGTGGGATTTGCCTGCTTTTAACGCATTTAAAGCCATTTCTTGCGCAGATTATAGAATTTTTAAATTCCATGCTGGCGTCGATTTTAACTATCATAGTAGTACGTTCTGCAAAGAAATTACGCTTTGGCGGGGGGCTTAACAGAAATGACAACGTTTTCGTTTTAGCCGTTTCTGTTGTCGCCGTGTTCTTGTGTTCTCTGGGGTATATAGAGGTAACGGGAACTCCTTTCTTCGACACGATGGTTTTGTCGACTGTACTATGTTTGTACTTTTCAACTATATCAAATAAGCAGCGAATAGTGTTTGATGAATAAAGTATAGCCAAGACACTAGACCTGTTGCAAAAGCGAGTAATTTCGAGGAATTTTTAGGGGCCCACGAAGTGCAGAACCGCAGCGTACTTAACGTACGTGAGGATTCGAGCATCGGAGCGACGCTAAAATTACCGAAAGAACGAAGCTTTCGCAACGGGTCTACTATAATTCCCCCTTTGATAGGAATATGATCTTATATTACACGAGGACATTCCTCATGTATTTTTTACTGCTATAATTCAACTATTGATAAGATACATGTTGACGCTGATAATACGCGATATTGTATTGTTGCAGAGTGCTTTTTTCTGTTATCCTCAGTGCGTGCGGCGGGTGTAGCTCAGTTGGTTAGAGCGCCAGATTGTGGCTCTGGAGGTCGCCAGTTCGAGACTGGTCATTCGCCCCAGGCGCCGATTTAGCTCAGTTGGTAGAGCAACTGATTTGTAATCAGTAGGTCGGGGGTTCAAGTCCCTCAATCGGCACCAGCGCTTTTTTGGCGGGGGAGTCTCCGTTTGCGAGGCGGCAAAAACAGCGTCAAAAACCTTATATTCTGCGCGGTCTAGCGATCCGTGATATTTGCCTAAAAACCAGTGAAACCGTCTCCGCAACCTACTGGTCCACGATTTTTACCCAAACGGAGACTAATATTCTCCACACCAGTAGGTTAAAAATAGGCTCCGTTAAAAGCAGTGTATGCCGTGGATAGCCTTGAGTTGGAGACCATTTTGACCGAAATTTTTCCCACCTGTACGCAGAGACTCGGATTTATCAAAAGTTTGGGTGGAACCCGTGACCTACAGATCCGCCAAAAACGTAGATTCCTGCCTACGCCAATCAGGCGATGGGCGTTTGCGCTTGAAATCTTGTAGGCGCCATTGCGGATGAAGTTTCCCGCGGATTATGGCGGATTTTATTTGAGGAGATAGCTGCGCCAAAAACAATCCGCGCTGCACGTACTCCTTGTCGAAGCCATATGCCTGCGCGATTTCTTCATGCGTTCGCAGCTCCCCATTATCAAGTTTCGCCTGCCAAATCTCCGCAAAAACCAGCGCCTTTAGAATCACAGGATCCTTCAGTTCGTCAGGTTCTTCGCGCTTCACAAATACCTGCGATTGATTCTTTCTATTGTAAAAACTCCCGTCGATGCTCACAACGTGGCTCGTTTCATCATCTGCAGCAGCAAATTCAATCGTAATCCCCTGTTTGCTCAGCCAAACCGTGTGCACAAAATCCTGCAGAACCTTACATTGCTCACCTGGCGCCAAAAACTCCCAAGCTTTGTCGATGTTTTCCAGCTTTTTGTACGCGTCTTCCGGTGACGCCTCGTTGCTCAGCTGTTTCCATAACGTGCCCAACATTTCCGGCTCTTTCAGGACTTGGCGCAGTTCTGCAACGACCAACCGCTGCACCAGCTCCGCATCAATATTTTGATTCAGCCCAACGCAAGGAATCCCTTTGTTTTTGCGCAGGCACGTGTAATATGGATATTTTCGATTCTTTTTCGTGCTGTGTGTCACGATCATCGCTTTGTTACACTCTTTGCACCGGATGCGCCCAACGAACGCACACTCGAACGGCCTCTTTTCTGCACGTGCTTTTATTGGCTTCTGTGCAAGAATTTCCTGCGCTTTATCCCACGTCGCCTCGTCAACGATGGCCTCATGTCGCCCTTTATACAATTCGTTTTCGTAGCGAACATAACCTTTATATAATGGGCATTTTAGTAACTTATACATCCGTTGACGATGAAAAATACTTGCCTGTTTCGCGTCGTCTTCACTAAATTCAGTACTAATTTTTGCATTTATTTCATTTGCGATAATAGTGACAGATTTAACTTCAAGAAATCGCTGAAACATGAATTGCACAAGAGGCACAAAGACTGGGCTGGGAACGAGCTTGCGATCCACAGTTTTATACCCAATTGGAATGTTCCCGCCAGTCCAAATTCCATTCTTTTTTGCAACACGATTCTTATCTTTGACGCGCATACTCGTTTGTTTTCGCTCGAATTCTGCAAAAACTAAGAGCATATTCAAGATCATTTGCCCTGTTGGCGTCGAAGTGTCAAATGACTCCGTCGCCGACACAAATGACACATTGTGTTTGCAAAATTCGCCCTCAATGACGCTCACGAAATCCCTTTGCGACCGCGTCAGGCGGTCCAACTTGTACACTACAACAACATCAATTTTATCTGCTCGCACATCCGCAAGGAGCGCCTGAAACCCTTTGCGATCAATGTTCGCGCCAGTTTTTCCGTAATCCTCGTAAACCTTTGACACGCACCAGCCTTTGCCGGCCTGCAATTCAATATACTTTTCGCAATTGACCCGTTGCGCCTCAAGGCTCGTGACTTCCTTATGATAGTCATCCTCAACAGATTTACGTGTATAGATTGCGCAGCGCATTGGGCTCATATTACCTCCGAGTTACGCGAAAAAATTTTGGGCCATTCCACCGAACACCAGTAATTTCGCGCGCAACAGCTGACAGCGAATTGTACACCTTGCCGTCGTATTCAACTTTTTCGTCATCTAAAAGCTTCACAGAATATTTCCGCCCATTATATTCGCGCGTCAAAATCATGCCAGCATTCAGCTCGCACGTTTGCGCAATCAGCGGCTCGCCTTTTTCAATGCGCAGTTTGTATGCTTCAAGTTGCTGACGGTCGTCTTCAGGCAGCGCTCCGTACGCCTGTTCCTGCAAAAAGTACGCCAGCCGATCGGCCAACGCGCGCTTTTGCATGTACGACGGCGGCTCAGCGCCGATTTTGTCCTTATAAAGTTGCTTTAAATCCTTTACACATAAAGTAGAAAGTTTCGCAATTTCTGCGTATACAAGATCCTTATCATTATTCATAAGAATAGCGACCCCGTTAATTGAATTATCCCTAACATAGTTCTGATATTCGCTCGATCGACGGAGGTTCTCAAGAACTTTTTGCTCGAAAACTGAGGAAAACCGAGGCTTCCGAGACTTTTTGTCCTGCTGATCGGCGCGTTCTAGGGCTGTGGATAAAATGGAGAAAATTTCTGATTTCATGATTAATCCCCCCAACATGTGTTATAGAAACGGCACATCTTGCATTCGTACCAATCGGATTTTGTGGCAATGCGTGGCAGAAACTCGTTGGATTCCGTGGCTTTCAAGATCTGTACAGCGCGGTCAGAGTATTGCGCTGCGGTGGCTGTATTGAGTAGAATTAGTTCATGATAAAGTTCTGCTGTATCTTTATTTAGACTTGCAAATAAACACTGCGGCAATTTCATATACGCCATATATAATTGTATCTGTGCAAAGTATTGCGAATTTGCGATTTCGAGTTTGTCTTTTACCAAATCACGCCATACGGCGGATTTCATGGTTTTGCATTCCCATAAAATTGGATATTTCAAGTCCAGTGGGCCACTACGAATTATGCCGTCGACGTGCCCTTGGATCCGACCGTCAGCTTGGGTAAAGCCGAATTGCTGGCCGGATTCGTCACGTGTTTCCAGTTCAAACCCAGCATTTCTGAGCCATTGCGCCATCACATTTTCCAAAACATGGCCCATTTCGAAAATTCGTTTTTGCTGGCCAGTATCCGGTTTATCTGGAGTTGCTCCAAGAAACGTGAACTGAATACAACGCGCACATTTATTCCCAAGTAATGATGCACCTAAATATTCACGCGGTTCTTCTGCAGAATTTAACAACGATTTGTCGACAAAGCTGTTTACTTTCTCTAGAAAATCCTCCTTCTTATTGGCGAATAATTCCGGATCATCGATTGCGCAATTTGAAAATTGAAATGTATTCTTTTTAGTCATTGTAAGCCTCCATTTCTGCATCCAGCTCGCATTCGCTTTGTTTGCAAATGTTGATGATGTCATGCAAAGTCAGGCTACCTATGGCTTTTTTGAGCTCTTGTTGGCCATAAATGGCACGCAAGATGGACTTCGCTCTGCGCGCCGTATCAAACTTTTCTGCCAAGCTTTGTGGTGTTTTTTGATGCCCGCGCTTAACTTTAAATGGTGTGGTTTTAATTGGTTTAATTGTTAAATTACTCATAGAAAATCCTCCTTTTTGGATTAAATAGTTTAAAAAAATTGTTTCGATCATGGTTTCGCGTAGGCGGTCTGCGGAAATTCCCGCTAGGTCACAAACCTTGGAATAATCACGAGATCTATGGTAAACCCACACCCAAGCGCGCCATCGGTGGTATTCGTTTTTAGAAAATGCATCGTGAACGGCTTGTGAGACGACGCTTCTCCACAAATTTTGTTCTGGCATTATGGACACTGGCGTCACAGGATCATGTTGTTT
>JAIRNU010000084.1 GCA_031257945.1 Holosporales bacterium | reverse complement strand
AACCCTTTTTGTGGCACTATAAGAATATAGATCACGACAGCTATGGCCCGGCCCCTGGGGTGGGCGGGGGCTTGGGATGGCCCCCCATTTAAAGGATATCACAAAAAGGTTAAGGAATCGTTAATACTTTACGAATACTTGATCCCCCAAGGAACTCAGGGGATACAACCAGCGCCGCCTTAAAACCCCAAGGAACTCAGGAAATACAGGTGCCGCCATCGCCCCCCAAAATCACGGGGGGGACACCACTACTAGCAGGAGGTCGCATCACCGCTCCTCGCCAAACCTCAGCATCATAGAGGGGGGGCGGGCGCTTCCCGCTAGACGCAAGAACTGCCCTTACGCTTGTTTCAAGTGCTTGTTCCTACCGATGAATACCGCGCATTCCAAGGGATAGCGGGATGTGTAGGGGACTGAGGCGTGTGTGGCGCTGAGGATATTTAGTCCCGCCTAGCCTCACCGCGACTGCTGCCGTTCTCCGCGCTCCCGACTTATGCCATTTATGCCATTAAAAAATTATTTACAATGAAGTTCCCGTGAAAGCAGAGGCCGGCGGTAATTTCACAAATATTTAACAAAAATTTCGCGTGGCGGTCCCGGCATTTACGATTTGTTTATATTTAAACAATAATATCGTCTAGACGCGTATTGCTTTGTTAATACATGAGTAAAATTAACAGGGGGGAGCATGAGATTAAAAGCACTTTTTTTAAGTAGCGTATTCCAGATACTGGCGATTAGTCGGGCCACTAGCCACATGGATACCGACGATGTCTTCGGAACCGTGTGTAATGTTTGTAAAGGGGCAGAAATGCAGCTTTGTGAGGCTGCAGATGGAGAGTGTAGCCTGCAGGATAGCGACTTGCTCGCAAAGCCTGGGTGTTTTTCTTTAGCCCCGCTTGGCGTGCAATTAGCGGAAATGCGTGCCGCCGTTCGAGAATTGCAAAGGGTTTGTGGCGTGTTTCAAAAAGATATTAGCTATTGCAAAAAGCAGGGGAAATTACTATCTGGAATCGAGCCCAAAATCAGCGCGAACAAAAAGAGTCTAGTAGAAGTCTCCATTGGTTTGGGCAGCCTAGAGGAACAAATCGCAATTTTACGCGATCAAACCAATCACGAAACGTCTGACATTTTTGACCAGTTGGAAAGCATCACCACCGATATTTCACAAAAAATGACGACCAATAAGCAGGAAATTTTGTCAAACGTCGAACAGTCCATTCAAACTAGCCTGCAATCACAATCATCAAGCATCGCCGCGCAACTCGGCAATTTCGCGAATGCTTTTACAAATTTGCAGTGCATACTTGGTGCAAATGATAATTTTCTGCCATTAGACGATAATTACATCAACCAAATATTGGAAGAAATTGCTTTTTTGAAGGATAGGCTTTCTACTGATGAAAAAAACATGGGCGATGTCAATAACTTGGCCTTTAAATCAGCTCTACGAACACTAGACCCCGCGTTACCAGCGACATCATCATGTATTATGGACTTTTTGAAAAGCATAGTGTCAGAATTACTCGCACTAAAAACAAATTTTGATAATAGAACGCAAGCCGTTATGACTAGTACTATTTCCGGACTTAATGAAGATGTTGCCGAAATTTTAGAACGGCTTGAAATAATTGGTGGGGATTTGCAAGGCTTAGTTGATGTTTTGGCAAGTGTATCAAGCGACGACGTGACAAACTTGAAAAATATCCATGCTATTGTGGGGCAAAATGTAAATACGTATGTAAACGGAGAGGCCTTTTCTCAAAGCTTAATTTCGCTCTGTAGTGTTATTATTCAGGTCCTTGTGGAAAAAATGGTTCCAGAGTTAATTCAGGGAACGAAAAATGAGCTATTGTCCGAGATGGCAGAGCTTCCAACTGCGAGCGATATTGAGGAGTTAAGAACTACCATCCAAGAGGCAGTTGCCGCGGGATTGGAAGACTTGCGCGGGGAAATGGCGCTTTTCCCGGATTTTGAAGAGTTAGTACACACAGTGAATGAGAACCGCGAAGCCATACGTAATTTCATGTGTGGTGGTGAAGAGGGCAACGAAGGCGGTGGAGAAGAAGTTGACATGCCAAATTTGCAGAAACTAGTTAAGGATTGTACGCAACATACTGCAGATATTGCGGAGCTACAAGACAAAGTCAGCGAAATTTTGGATGCAGAATCGCCGAATTCTTTGCCTGGGTTAGTGCAATTGGTGGAAACTCTTAGTGGTACGGATATTGATAAATTACAGGACGATATTGCACAAGTCTCGGCAACACTTGAGGCCTTACCGAATATCGGACAACTGGTGGAAGTGTACGATAGCGCAATTACTACTTTGCAAAGCGATGTTAGCGGCATTGAGACGACATTAGTGGATTTTGCGCAACTTGTGACAACGCAGGGCGAACATGGGACCGCGCTAAATGGGTTACAAGGCGATGTTAGCGGGATTTTGGCGGCATTTGGGGCGCCGGGCGTTGCACAATTTGTAGAAACACAGGGCGCCCACGCTCTTGCGCTAACTGATCTGAGAACAGACCTGGACGAGCTATCTACAAACATTACTAATATTTCTGAACAAATTGACGACATGCTAGACTTAACGCTATTGGAGGCCGCTATCGCAAAACAAAATGACTTAATTGAGGAGCAAGAACAAACTATAGACGACTTGAACACCGACGTTGTGCAAATGGAAGCAACGCTTAACGGCAAGATAAATGCTTTAGACGTGCGAATACAAACGTTAGAAACAAGTCTTGCCGCCCTTATTGTAAATTTGTCCCAATTATTGGAAGTCAGCGAGCCGACACTAAAGTCCACTTCAACACGCGGGTAAAGTATGCTACCATGAATGTACGAGTTATTCGTTAACAAAAAATCACAGGCCTTCTTTTAACAATTGATGATAATGTATAATTTTGCTAGCATTCACGGAGCGTTTTGTGGTTTTCTTGTTTTTGCGGACGTGGTGGAATTGGTAGACACGCCAGGTTTAGGTCCTGGTGGCGCAAGCTGTATGGGTTCGAGTCCCGTCGCCCGCACCAAGATTTAGTTTTGAAGGATAGTTTTGAAGGATATGGTGTATTGAAATGCAAATCAGTGAAGAAAAGATTTCTGATGTAGCAATGAGGTTTTCTGTTACGGTTCCGGCGGAGGTTGTCGCCGAAAAGATCGATATGCAATTGGCAGGGCACGCTGGGAATGTAAAGGTTCCTGGCTTCAGGAAAGGACATGCCCCCAAGGAGCTCGTTCGTACGAACTTTTTAGGACGGGCAACAAAAGACGCCATTGAGGAGTTAATACGATCGGTTACGACAGACATAATGAATAGCAGGTATCAAGGTAGCGTCGCAAAGCCACGATATGAAATTAAAAAATATGAGCCTGGACAAGAGTTGGTTTTCTCAGTAGTGATCGAAGCTGCTCCACTAGTAGAGCTTAAAGATCTTAAAGAGCTGCACATCGAAAAAATTGTTTGTGAAGTGTCTCAAGAGGACTTCGATCGTGGAACAAAAGCCTTTTTTGACGGGTACACAAAAAATGTACCAGTAGATCGGGCTGTTCAAGAATTAGATTTTGTTGACGTAGAGTGCATGCTGCTGCACAAAGGGCAAGCTGTTCACAAAGTTTCTATGAAGGATCTTCCAGTAATGCAGGGGAAGTTTGAGGATGACTCTATTGAGCAAGCGGTATACGAGCACATTATTGGCTTAAAGGCTGGGGACGAAATAACTATTCCGTTTACAGTCCCGAAGCGATTTCCAACGAAAAGAAAGCTTGAGGGGAAACGAGTGATGGTGCGCCTCACCGTTTCTGACGTTTATTGCGAACAGCACGTTCCATTTGACGCGGCGGAAGCGAAAAGCTTGTTTGACGTAGAGTCATTAGACGAAGCGCAAGAAATCCTCATGTCCATTATGCGCAAGATTCGCGCCAATAGTGTATTATTTTACAACAGGATTTCGGTCATGAACGCCCTTGCTGAGGCATATGATTTTGATGTTCCTGGAACACTCGTGCAAGATGATATTCGGCGCCTTTATCCTGATTTTTTAGAGATGCTCCAAAGGGAGAGTAATGAGCCAATTCAGAAAACATCAGCAGAAATCATTGACGAGCTTTTGCCGATTGCTACGCGGCGTACGCGGCTCGGGTTTGTTTTTCATGCTATGTCTGCAAAATACAAGCTTGAACCTAGTAAGGATGATATCATAGAGTATCTTTTTAACGAGGCGATTGCCCAACAGGTAGAGTACGACGACATCCGTGAACGGTACGTTCATGACGAAGAGTTTGCTAAAAATGTTCGGTATAGCGTTATAGATATTCTGATAATAAAGAAAATATTGGAAGAGGCGACCATTACAGAGAAAGTTGTTACAGCGGAGGAGTTAAATACATTGATTGAGCATGCATTCGACGACTTAAATGTTAGGGCTGGTGATTGAGGACGCGCAATGCAGTCCTCGGCGCGCCTATACAGTGTTTGCCTCCTACACCCATTATCGGCTAAGATTAATTCGGCTGCTAGGGAGAATGGCTGTTTCGGACGGGTTTTTGTAAAGGGGGGAGGATGCGTGAGCGTGGTAGTGTTGTCGCTGTAGCGCCGCTGTTTGACCAGTTAACAGACAGCTCGGAGCAAACGAAAATTTTGCTCACATTTGAGGCCCTTTTAGATTCTATTAGGAAAGAGCTTACGGATATTTTTGAAACGAGAGCCTCTTTCTCCGTTGAAGAGCTTGACTTCCTTTTAAAAGAAAAGAATTTGTACGGGTTTCCGGGCGTTATCGGGTTACCGAATTTTGAAAACTCCCGCCAGTTTGAACGAAAATGTGAACAAATTATTGAACGTTTCGAACCGAGGTTGGCCGAGCCAGTCGTAACTATCGAAGCTAGCAATAAGGACCGCTTGATAATAAGTATCCAGGGGAAGGTTATTTGGGCGGCTCTGCGCGAAAAGGTATTCTTCCAAATTGATTTGTAGCGGCCGTTTCGCAAATTGCTGCAATCCCGCTTGACCTAATACAGCTAATATCATAGCATTACTGTGCCGCTCAGGTGTGGGCCTGTAGTTCAGTTGGTTAGAACCCCCCGCTCATAACGGGGTTGTCGTAGGTTCGAGTCCTTCCGGGCCCACTTCCCTCTTAGTTTATGTCTTAAAGGGTACGTACGACTCTGTAGAGGGGCCAGCGGAAACGCTAGCCGTCTACTCTCGTGTCGGCTGTGCATTAAAGCCTTGCCTATTTTTACAAAAAACAGATAATTACTATATGCATGAGGCTATTTTTGGATTTTTTGTGAAGTTTTTCCATAGAGTTACATCTCGCCGTCGTACGTCTCACCAACACAAAGGATCACGTTATATCGTGCCTCCCCAAGGCCCCGCGCATAAAGCACAAACCCCGCGTGCTAGTCACCAAATTACAACAAAAAGTAGGGATTCAAGCAGAGCTCTGGTTTTTTCGTTACTTACCATCGCGGTTTTTTGTACAGCAAGTGATCCGTCTTTTGCTATTACAAAGCCACACAAAACCGCCATAAAACGTACAAAAAAGCCCGTTGTCGCCGATGCCAAAAAAGCGAAAGCGGACGCTGATTCCAGCCCCGATTCAGATGTTAGTAGTAATGCGGAAAATGCGGAAATAGAGGAAGACGGCACAAAAGTCAGCTCCGTTTCCTCTGAATACAATCTATCAAATTTCCCGACAACCCTAGCGAAACAGGCGATATTACTGGACTTCAACAGCGGACAGATCCTCTTTGCTAAAAAGGCGGATGAACCAACATCCCCTTCATCGATGACCAAAATAGTAACTGCCTGTTTAGTTTTTAGTCGCATGCGGTTCGGGGGCTTAACCCTTGACACCGAGTTTAATGTATCGCCAAAAGCATTTCGCAAAGAGGGCTCATCAATGTTCCTAAAGCTAGGGCAAAGAGTTTCTGTCGAGCAATTATTGTTCGGGCTCATTATACAATCTGGCAATGATGCGGCAGTCACTTTAGCGGAGGGGATTTGCGGCACAGAAGAAGATTTCGCCGTGGAAATGACGTCTTACGCAAGAAGCATTGGCGCCACAAATACAAATTTTAAAAATGCCAGCGGCTTGCCGGACGCACAACATAAAACAACAGTGCGAGACCTTGCAACGATTGCTTGCCATGCAATAACCACATACCCGGAATTTTACGAATGGTACAGCCGGAAGGAATTTACATTTAACGACATCCGCCAGTTTAGCAAAAACGCCCTGTTAAGCGAAAATATCGGCTGTGATGGGATAAAAACTGGAAAAACGGATGACGGTGGGTACGGCATCGTCGCCTCAGTCAAAAACGGGGAGCGCCGGCTCATCCTGGTTGTCAATGGGTATAAATCTGAGAAAGACCGAAAAGAGGACGCCATGGCGCTTCTTTCCTGGGGGCTGAAAACGTTTACAAACCGTCGCTTGTATAAGGCGAATGAGGTTATAGCGCAGATCCCGGTTTGGTACGGGGCCGAAAGCTATTTACCAATAACAGTTGAGGAGGAGTTAGTGATCACTCTACCAAGATTTGCCGAAAAGGACTTCAAGGTGCTGGTTTACTACGATACTCCAATCTCTGCTCCGATAAAGAAGGGGGAGCGGGTCGGCCAGGTGCACATTACCTCCAGCTCATTGAAAATGCCGATAGTTGTGCCATTAGTGGCGTCTGTGTCAATTCGCGAAGCTGGATTTTTCAAGAAAGTGTACGACTCGTTACTGTATTTAATATGGGGAATGAGGGCGCCGGAGCTGTGATTGTGTTGCCATTTGCGTTTCTTCTGTCACTCCAAAAGCATAAGACGCCAAGCTAAACAAACGACTTTAGCGGCTTGCCTGCATCTTCGCTAGTAAGTGTTGGATATCTTCTTTAGTTGCAACCATATATATTCTAACGCCAAACAAATTTTTCTCTAGGATTTGCTTCTTTTCTTCGTCGCCTCCTATAATTATTACATCAGTCACTTCATGTTTGTTTAACGTTTTACACGCCTTTACTGTATTAATAGCTGAAATTATTTGCATCCGCGCAACATTTTGCACATCAGCTTTGTTTAATATTTCCTTTCCACTCGCGTCAGATATCAATATAGCTTTAGGGGACCGTGGTTTTTTCTTACGTAATGCTTTATCAATCTCGTCAACCGCCGGAAACATGAGGGAGCAATACAACGGAGCTTGATCTTTCAATACAACGAAGTGGAAATCCGGAATTACTTTAATGAATTCTCGCAGTGGCTTCACCAAGCAAATATAACACCGCGTATCATACGCATGCCTAGCGACGAGGTATACCCCACGACTAGCATTAATTTCGAAGCGAATATCTGCGTCTTGGCTATGAACAATAAGCAGATCAATCCTTCCCAATCGCGTTTTAACCTCATCACAAACATTTTGAATTATTCGGGCTCTTTTTTGTGAGAAGTCTACCTCATCCTTAAGAGATAACGCTTTAGTCGCATATAACGCCGGGAAAAGGCCACAAGACTGCGCATATACAATGTCAAATGGCACTTTATTCTTCTTTAACGCTCTGAAAATAGAGATAGACCGGAGATTAAGGCAATTTTGCCGAGTTTCTATACTCTGGTTCTTATTCCGGCCAGGATTGCCATCTCTGTAACCGTTGTCATTTTCGTCATTTACGTTTACGTTAGCACTTGCCACACTATAGACGTCCACAATTTGCTTTGGATACATAAGCAGTACCTTTTGATTGTATTCCTCAAAAATCAAAGGAGACATGCTTTCTAGCACGGTTCCAGAAAGCCCTGGGAAAAACAAAGCTATTTTTCTTTTGGGCGGTTTGTCTTGGCGTCTTGTGCCATCATGTATATCAGGAGCTTGTTGCGAATCAGCCTGTAGCCATGGCCCGCCGGAAGAAAAAACCAGAAGGCTAAAAAATGCTAACGATGTTTTGGCAATATGCATACGCAAAAACCGGCAATACAAGGTGATGCGACGCCCAGGCACAGATGCTACAAAAAAATGGGAAAGACTGCAAGTTTGGGGCGTGTCAGCCTCAGCACCCTACACATTCCGCTATCCTTTGGAATGCGCGGTATTCAGCGGTTGGGACAAATACTTGAAACAAGCATGGGGGGAGTTCTTGCGTCTAGCGGGAAGCGCCCGCCCCCCACCCCTCTATACTCTGTGGTTTGGCGGGGAGCGGTGATGCGGCCTCCTGTTTCTCTGTAGTTTCGATGGCTAGTAGGCAA
>JAIRNU010000020.1 GCA_031257945.1 Holosporales bacterium | reverse complement strand
GATAATGTATAATCAATGTATAAGCCTCAATTTATTACTTAACTTTTACTGGAGTACTTTGGAACAGCTAGCCCTTTTTGCCCATACTTTTTTTCTCATTTGATATGAACCTGGACAATATACTATACAAGGATAAAGGTAAACGTATTATAGGTTTTATGTATCGTAGTATTATTAAGATTCCCGCCATTGTATTGCTGGCTGGCTGTGTGTGGCAATTTGATGCGCATGGCGGTCAAGATGTTGCCGAAATGCTCTATGGCCTAGAAGATCCTGCGGATGGTCCGTGGATTTCTAGGCAAATCCAATTTGCCTACAACCTATTTGCTGGCAATGGTGTGCCGCGGGATGTAGTAAGAGGTGCTCATGTGTTAAGGGAAGCTGTTGACGCCATGAAAAGAGTACGGAGTATAAAGACAGCTGCCGACGCTGGTAATCCGGATGCGCAGTTTCAGTATTTCATAATTTTGCGTGGAGTGTTGGATAAGGCATCCGTTTATACGCGTGATGATGAACTTTTTGCTGACATACTCAATGAGACGGCGTGTTATTGCATACGGGCCGCAAACAACGGAAATCTAGACGCGCAGCTTATATGTGCCAGCAAATTTTTTGCTAGTCGATGGTATCGCGATTGGATAGTGAAGGGTAAACGTTGGACAGAGGACGACACTGTACGAATTGGTGCAGAAGACTTCCAGTTCAGAGAGGTGATGTTGGCACATTATTGGAAGCTAGCTGCAGATCAAGGGCATCCAGGAGCACAATATGAAGTTGCACGTATTCTAGCCGAGGGGGCCCTAGTTCCAGAGGACAAAGCGGGCGCAGCATACTACTGTAAGAAGGCGGCAGATCAAGGGAATCCAGAGGCGCAAATTATGTATGGAACCATGCGCGCGCGGGGTGATGGCGTTCCAATGGACGAAGCGGAAGCGGAACGCTACTATAGGCTGGCTGCAGCTCAAGGAAATCCAGAGGCGCAGAGTCAACTTGATTATCTTCTCCAAAGAAGGGAAAGAAGACCCGCTTGAAAAATCAGAAATGAAATTCAGCATTCAAAATACAAAAAGGCCTCCAGGGGAAGTTAGAAAAAACCAGAGGAGGCCAGTATGCGGTTAGCTTACAGCGCTAGAACATTAGATTATTGCAAAAGTCGAGATTATCTTGAACACCAAGTAATTGCCGCCCTTCTAGCATAAAAGCTGCATCTTCGGCGACACCAAAATGGATGCTGCGCTTTGGAGTGCGCTGAAAATCCACCACTCTTAATTTTTTCTTGTTTACTATTTAGCAATATGTTCTAATAAATTATCGGGGAGTTTAACTCGAGCTAGCGCTCGCTGACAATGTCCGCGAACAACGCAAGTTGATAGTGCATTAATGGACCATTTGCAAAAGCCACTAAGAACGCGTTTATGCGTCATTTGGAGGCATATTTGACTTTTGCAATTGGTCTAATCTAGCGAGCTTCGTATGACAGCCCTGACGAGTTGTCTGCAGCAACGGTAATAAAATGGTGGCGAGAAATCGCTTGGTGTAGGTTATTTTTTTTAGGGGAAGTTATTATGTTTGGAGCAAATTGTAGTGATTATAGTAGTAGAGTAATTTTTTCAAGATCCTCTTTTGTGTGGAATCTTATAAAACCACGGGTGTTTTTTTGCGATGCAAAGCCAGCGAAAGGACCAGCGGCTGCCGTTGAGGTTGCCAAGAACGATGTGGCTAATGTGACTTATGAAATTCAGGAAGAGCCGGCTGTTCAGACTGTTCAGAACATGCCGCAAGACCCGGAGGTTCAAGAAATCCCGGTCGTTGCCGTTAATGAAGCTGCGGAGCCGCCGCCTGAAAACACTGTTGAATACGTAACTGAAATCCCGGCCGAAATCCTGCCCGCAATTCAGGCCAAAATGCCGACGAGTATACTTGGCTACAAAGTAATTATGGCGGGAGAAATAGTGACAAAAAATCGCGACTTTGGCGGCGACTTCGGTGGCGGAGGCGAAGATATAACGGATCATAAGTACGATAGCGAGTTATTCAATTGGGATAAAATCGCGCGACCCAATCAAAAAATCCCACCAGGCGCCTGGCGGAATTGGGTAATCCTCGCCGGAAGAGGCTTTGGGAAAACGCGTACTGGCGCAGAAGCTATCCGTAAATTTGTCGATTCAGAGCGAAGTAAGCGGGTCGCAATGATTGGTCAGACTATCGACGAATCCCGCGGCGTTATGGTCGCTGGGGTAAGTGGGCTTTTGTCCGTTTACCCGCCAGATGACCCCAATTACCCCAAATTCGAACCGTCTAAGCACCAAGTCGCTTGGCCCAATGGAGCGGTCGCACAGCTTTTTGGCGCGGATCGGTACGACTGCCTTCGCGGGCCGCAATTCGATTTGGCGTGGGTTGATGAGTTCGCAAAGTTTAGGTATCCAGAAAAAACTTATGAGCAGCTTATGCTGTGCTTGCGGCTTGGGACTCCGAAGTGTATCATCACGACAACTCCGCGCCCAATCACCGTTTTGAAGGATATTTTGGAGGATCCTAATACCGTGAAAACCGTCGGGTCCACCTTCGATAATTCGTCCAATCTCCCGCAATCGTTTGTTGACTATGTAAGTAAACAGTACGGCAGCAGCCCGTTTGGCCGACAAGAATTATATGGCGACCTGCTTTTTGAAAACCAAAACGCCCTTTGGAAACGGGATTTCATCGTGTATAAGCAGCCAACAGAGCCCTTTGTGCGGATTGTTGTTGCCGTCGACCCAGCAGTAACCTACAACGAAAATAGCGATGAAACCGGGATTATCGTAATGGGGTTATGCGAAGACGGTACAGCGTACGTTATTGACGATGCTAGCGGTAAGTATCGCCCGAACGATTGGGGCCGAAAAGTCGTCCAAAAATTTCACGAATTTCGGGCGGACCGCGTGGTTGCTGAGGTAAATCAGGGGGGAGATTTGGTTGCTGAGATGATTAAATCGTTTGACCCATGTGTTCCATATTCCGCGGTTCGCGCATCTCGCGGCAAGATTACGCGTGCAGAGCCGATTGCAGCGCTGTATGAACAACGTCGCATCTACCATGTGCAGCCATTTGCGGAGTTGGAGGACCAGCTGTGCCAGTACTCCCCGGAAACAAGGCGGAAATCGCCAGACAGAATGGATGCTTTGGTTTGGTGTTCTACGGAACTTTTTAAAACGGAATTAGTCCCAAGGGTGCATATTTGGGCGTAAAAAGCGTGGTATCAAGCGGTATTCGCTGCGTAATTTTGAGAATTTTTCAAAACAGGTAGAAGGACCGGGCCTACGGTGTTGCACTGCACTGTGTTGCGACGCCAGGAATTCTGCGGGTTTTAGGCGCCAGGATCGAATATAGCTGTTGCGTAAGCCATTTTCAGCCCTTGCTTTCTGCGGGGTAGAAATGGCTTTTGCAATAGGTCTAATTTTTAAATGGTTGTTAACCATTTGTTAACTATTTGTCATGCATGATGAGTCGTGAGGGAGAGGGGACCCTTACGGTGGCAAAGGACAGGGGGAAAAGTGGCTTTTAATAAGCTTTTCATGATATTTGCAAGTTGCGCGATTTGCAGCTCCATTTTCCAAAATGGAGCTAGCGCGCAAAAGGTTACAGCCCAAAGGATCGATACCGAAAAAGCTGGAAAAAGGCAAAAAGCGCCAGAGGTGCGTAATGCGGGCGAGACGCACGACACTCACGCCCAAAACTCCAAGGGAAGCGACGTTTGCAATGAGTTAATCCAGCGGGGACAAGCATACGAAAAACAACAACAATACCAAAAGGCGCTGTATTTTTATCAGGCGGCGTCTGTGGAAAATAGCGAGGTAGCTGCGCCATATATGCAAGCTATCGCAAAGAAAGTTAGCGAGGAGAATGGAAATAATATTCGCAATGAAGAGATAGCTTCTCTTAAGCGCGGGGCTGAAGCGGGCAATCCTGACGATGCGTATCATCTTGGGAAATTTTACCTAAAGATCAATGACGTGGAGGCAGCAATAAAGATGTTTAATCTAGCGAGTATAAACAAACACAGTAAAGCCCCATATAAATTGGCGGTTATGTTTGAGCGGGGGGATGGCGTGTCAATAGACCTTACAAAAGCGGAAGAATATTACAAAATCGGCGCAGTTAACGGGAATGCAAAATGCGCGTATATCGTTTCGAAACTACTCGAAATAGAGGCTAAAAAGAACCCAGCTAAAGAAAGATTCATTACACAAGAGGCCCGCCGCTTAAAATTGGATGCAGCTAGCAGAGGACACATTATAGCCGCAGTAGAGGTCGGCTATGACTTCGCAGCCACTGGTGACCACGTCCAAGCAAAAAGACTTTTTGAAAAGGCGAAAAACAATGCAGCACGTAACACGACCATGACTGTTTGCGTTCAACAGATTATGGCTTACAACATCGAAGCAGAAAAGTCGAAAATCATTAACAAAGCGTGTACTGGGTCTTGACGTGTGACCCGTAACCCGTGAGGTTCAAGGGTGATAGTCAGGAACCAGGCGCTCGAAGTCCTTTGCGCAGTTATTACATATCAGGCTTTGAATCAAAAATCCCAGTTGTTTTTGAAATTTGTTGTCATGTATGGCCGCCATTGTATACGCAACAATTGCCATAGAGAAAGAATCGGCTTTGTTTTTGGACATAAAGCGCTGCCCGGCAAGAATTAATATCCTTGGCGGGGTCTTGCTCAGGCGCAACGCCAGCGCCTCTTTCGCCTCTTTTTCTGTTGCTCTTGTGTATCGCCTCACAAATAACATAGCGAACTCCATGGCGACTGTATCATTAAATAATTTACGTGCAGTTTTTAGCATTTTCGAATGCAAATATTTGCGGATTGCTTGTCCGTACAATTGCTCTAATGTATACCGTATAAAAGCTTCGTACTGCCCGCTGCCACTACACCGCACAACTACGTTCTTTATTTTGCGCATTATTAATTCTTGTATGCGAGTACTACCGCATAACTGCCCTCCTACGGGATCTTGTGTATAAAAGGAGTAAATGTCGCGGCCAATTACTTCCCCGCTAAAGTAAATGATAAGCAATTGCTTAAACGTTTCCGCTATATCAGCGCCACCTTTTACTACATATAACCTTGGCGTTGATAAGCTAAGACTCCACAGCGCACTAATTTCATCCAAAGAAATATCGCCAGCTAAGCAACCGCGCATCAGCGAAATAGTAACCACTTGCTCGAGGGTTTCCGCCTCTCTTAATGCGTTGCAAAACCAAATTTGGTCGCATTGGGGGGCTCCCTTCTTTTTTATTAATTTCTTAATGTATAGGGGAACATTATCATCATCCGTATTACTAAGCGAAAGTCCCAATAATGTTTCTGTTAATATTTCCGCAAGTATCAAACCCCCACAAAATACGTTTATTACTTTAATCATACTTCGTTCATATTTCACGCTACGATGCTGCAATTTTCTTTACATCGCTAAACAAGTGAATCTTTTCTGCGCTATTTTCGGAGCTGTTAAAAAATGCAAGCATATGCCACCCATTTGGTAACGGCAAATACTCAGATGCCATGAATTCTTCATTATTAGTTTGGAAATACTCAAATTTTCTGTTGCGTAGTTCGATTGCAGTAATAATAGATTCTTTCCACCCCTGAATATTATGCTGCGTGGCAAATGAGTCCAGCCACTCTTTAACTGGCCGACCGATAATACCGTTAGAATCTACATTCAGTATTGAGCATACGCTTTCGCTACATTGCCTAATTTTATGGTCTGTACCTATCATTAACACGGCGTCGCGGGACCTAAAAACAATCTCGTTATACACGGATAATAATGACTTATATTTTCCCTCAATTCCTAATTCTTGCGTAATATCCTCTATGATGATCAAAATACCATCAAATTCACATTTTGATGGCTGCACGTTTAGCACGGCGCCATCAGGCATATGCCACATTTCACTTTGAAGCTGCACCGAACCATCAATCCAATTCTTAAATGTACTTTTTATTATGTCGGCGCCGATATACTCAGGCAACTTCCTAAGTTCGTATAAATGCTCGATAATGTCATCATACGACGCGTTTTGCCCCAAAAAATCAGGTTTTAATGGGAAAAGTTGCAAAAACTGCCTGTTATGCATTTTTGCTATTCCGTTGCTGTCAAAGACTATAAAGGGGATTTTCATATTGTCTAATATGTGTTTATATATTTTGAACCAGTATTTATCCTGTCCTATTATGTTTTTATATTTCGAAATGTCTGTAGCAACACATATTATATTAACGGCAGCAGCATTTATTCCTTCAAGATTATGCTTCTTTTGCGCCCCTTCCAAATGGCCATCCGGTTTTTGGGCTAGTTTACTGTTGAGCACTAACTCTTCTACTTTCAACATGGTTTCTTTGTTTTTCAGGCATACTTCCAGGACCCGCCCTTTTTTCCAATTTTCGCTGGGCTTATTCCGCGGGTCTTCTGTAGTCGTTCTTTGATGCACAGTATCGCGTTGCCTCGGTAATTCTGATGCCGAATTATCCGGTAAAAACTCATTGTTAGCGGGCAAAAGAGGCTGCTCCGTAACACAATTCATCAAATCCCATTGGCGAGAGACAACATGGTGAGGCTGTGTTTCAAGGAGTTTAGCATACGCCTTATTGCAAAAATCTATTTTCCCGTCGCTATTTTTGGTCCATACAGGGATTGGAAGGCTATTCAAGAGTAGGCTTAACCTGGATTCAGCCTGCTTCAAATGCTGAATATCCACGTTTAGGCTAACCAATGCAGAGCGATCAGACACAGTCAGCAAAATTCCACCTGATTCGTGTTGTAAAGTCGCCGAGGCAGTGTCTTGTTGATTAGTGTTGATTATGGTTCCTTCCACGAAGTAATGCTTTTCAGCCACAACAATATCGCAAGAAAACCCCCCTCCAAAGCGGACGATATGCTTTATCCCTTCATAAAACGAAGGATTCTTGTCGCCAATAACTTTTGAAAGTCTTGTTAACGTAAGGGGAGCTGCGTTTTCGGTAATGCGCTCTATAATTTTTAAAAAGCCAAGAGAGTATGTTATGTTTTGCCGGTCTTCTTCGCCCGCGCCATCGTCGAACTTATGCTCATCAAAGTTTTCGCTTAGCGGGATGATGCACCAGGCCTTATCCGATTTTTGCAAGATTTCTAGCACAAGCAAGTTCTGGCTTTTTGGGGGGGGATTGGTATTTTTCATTGCAAAAACGACAAAAAATGCAAAAAAAATGGCACAAAAGGCGAAAAAGACTACGATAGCTAAAAGCAACACGATTAAGAGAACTCCAACCCCTCTTTACCAAAATGTTAGGAAAAGTCTTAAGGGAAGTAAATGAGGTATTTTTCCACATATTTCTTCTCATGTGTGTTTAAGCTATGGGAAGTTTAATCGAGGCCGCCAAGAGGGGGATTGCTTTCTGTACGTTTTGTATATAACAATTAGCGTGGTGGGCTGGTGGTGTTGCTTGTCACATGTGTGATTTGTACATTTGCGTAAATTTCGGCTTCGTTGTTGTGAGTTTTTCTTGCAATAGCGGCGGCCGTACTGTTGAAAAAATCAGTGGAACGCAAGAACAAATATGCGAAAAAGTAAGTAAGATTATAGCCGGCAACAATATAGATACTGTAGCTGTATTTTTGTATATTACCAATATCCATTGCAACTTAATTAATGTGATTGCCATACGGTCTTTTGATGTTTTCCTTATGAAATATCACATGAAAAAACTAGAAAAAGAACAAAAGCGCTTTATTTTAAATCATAAAATCGTAAAACATAACGGCGAAAAATTACTTCTTTTGAATAGCTGCGATGTTTCTGATTTAAGTAAAAGCATTTTAAATACTTTAAAGAATAGCAAGGTAACACTGCGCAAAATTAATTTCTTGCAAGAATCCATCACAGAAGGAATTGAAACGAAAGTAAAGGATACGGCGGAGGGCACTGCCTGGAAGTGTTTAGTTTTTAGCAATAATAATATTTGGAATATTGCTGTAAAATTTAAGCAACAGATGGTGCTGCTTCGGGAGCTTGCGAACTTTAGTAACGATATTACGGTATTATCCGAAGAAATAGCGCAGACATGCCAATATATAAGGAAAGTAGGATACCATGGCGACGACATTTCGATATATTTACCGGATAAATTGGATATCGAAAAAGATCGGCTGGCAGGGCTTGTTGCCGATGTTATTAAATGTGGCGTAAATATTTATTCTTTTGCTGAAGATGAAGCGCCAGAAACAACATTAATATCCTCTCAGCAGCATTCCTCTTTGTTTTGTAAGCATTTTTGGATTCCAACATTTTTGCGAGCTGGCTCTGCGGCATTCTTTGTCTTGTGTGTACTTTTTTCTGCGAAGAATTTATATTACATGCATAAAGAAATACACTTCCAGTGGGAGCTAATGCAAACTAATCCAAATTTGCGCGACCTGCCGCTTCCCACTGCAGATTTTGAAGAGATCAAGCGTGTAGCATGGCTGGAAAGCATAGTTTTAACGCTTTGGAAAAGCCGGACTGCGCAAAGCTGGGGAGCGTATAATTTTTTCCCGTTGTTTAATACTCTTTTCCCAAATATTCATAAGAATAATTTCCTTATCAAGGCAGAGTGCAAAATCGTTACGCAGAAAAGCAAGAAGAAATCAAAAGAATCTTTGTTTTTTGAGGCGACGGTGTCTCCGGCCATTTTTTATAAAGAAAAAATCGACAAACTGCGGGCGAAGGATATTTTAACCAAGAGTAAAAACTATATAAAAAGTGATTTGTTGCTTTGCCTCGAAAAAAAGCCAAGCCAACACGAGATTAAAATAAATACAAAGAGCGATAACACGATATGTGTGAAAGTTTCCCTTTTGGTGCCTGACAAAGCGCCTCAAGCAGAGAATCTTCAGAGTTTTTTTAATCAGCAGCGGCGGAGGGATTAATGAGCTTCTTTACATCTGGACGTAAGATTGTGGAAAATCTCGCCATTAGAAAACGCAAGATTCAGCGGTTCTTCGGCAAGTATTTCTGGAGCAGGCATTTTTCGCAAGATCCTAGTGCGGCGACTCCGGCGGGGAATAACGACGCAAACGAAACCACACAAAAACAGCCTAACCCTCAGGCAAAATGGAAGAATGCTTTTACCTCTGCAAAACCATTCATAATAAAAAGGTATGTGCAATCTGTACTGTTTTTAAGCAGTGGTATTGTAATACTTGCTATGTCGGCGTATTTAAAAACTCAACGCCAAAGTAATACTATTAAAATTAAAGCCCAGTATGATACCCTGCAAAAAATACAAGAAGAACACTTCGCTTTTTTACAACGGAATGAAAATGCGGATGGGGCGCTGATGCACTTATTGAAAAGTGTTGAGACGACGCATTCTTTGAAGAGTATTACGAAGATTATGAAAAAGGAAAAAAATATTGGCAAAATAAAAAATAAAGCGCAAAAGGGGAAGAATTTGGGGGAAAGTGGACTTTCTTTAATTCCCGTTTCTTTTGACCTTGACGTCGAGAATGATAGCAACGTTGTCAGGTTTATGAATCTACTGACCGAAAAAGTGCCAGGATTTATTATTTTCAAAAGCCTAAAGATAAAGCGTACCCAGCCGATTTTACAAAAGCACGAATTTCTGGCAGTCCTTCACAAATACAGAAATGCTGGCAAGAAGCGTATGATATTTAGTGCTAACATTAGGTGCGACGTTGTGATTCCAACGAAATACGTTCAGGAGTTCTTGGGATAAAACGTACTGACAAAACGGTAAAAAGATATTGACTTTTACCACCAATAACGCTGAAAATAGAGAGTGTTTTTTGTGTTTGTTGCCTGGGGGCGTAGCTCAGTTGGTTAGAGCGCCGGCCTGTCACGCCGGAGGTCGCGAGTTCAAGTCTCGTCGCTCCCGCCACCCAGGACCACCCAGGAGCCCGTACGGTTCGTGTAGTTCGTGCAGTTTTCTTCTCATATGCGTGTCGCCCTGTCTGAAGCGTGTGCGGCATACAGGATTGGGGCTGTGCCAGTTGGCGCTGTCATAGTGCGTAGTGGCGTGATTGTTGCTAAAGCGCATAATGAAATGGCTACCGATTTCCTTGATCTTCCGCAGCCTGTGTCTCACGCTGAGATTATTGCTATGGTGATAGCGTGCCGTGTTTTAAAGCAAACGCATTTGCAGGGGTGCGAAATTTATTCAACTCTTGAGCCGTGTCCAATGTGTTTTGCTGCGATATCTCATATGAGGATAAAGAAGATATTTTTCGGAGCTTATGATTTAAGAGATTCAAAAATGGTGCAATTGCCGGGCAAGGGGGGGGCGCATTTTGATAATGTCGATAACGAAGTAGAAATATTTGGAGGATTTAGCGAGGAAAAATGTTCCCGGTTGTTAACTGCCTATTTCAAGAAAAAACGGGAGTTCTCGCGCAATCCTTGCTCTTGACCACCTTGACCATCTTCCACGTTTCGTTTGACAAAGCTGTAATAGGTCTATTACACGGTAGCATCCTAACAATTACCTAATTGCAGTACTACCCTTCAACATTTCCCTGTATATAATTTACTTCGCTAACCATTTGCCCCTTATTTGCGCCAGTATTATCGTACACATATATTGTATTTTTTTTAGTAGATACTGATACTGTAACTATTATTCTGTCTAATTGTTGTTGGAATGACTGAATCCAGCAAGTCTTGTATTCTAAAACTTGCAGCTTAACTTTTGAATCTTGGATATTTCCCAGCCTCACTATTTCGATTAGGTCCAGCGGGACGCCTCTATTCATCTTCAGTTCTATTTGCGCACTATGCCCGCCATTAGGGATCAAAATCGTTAACCCGGAGTGTTTTAACGTCGCAGACCCCAGCAGCTGATTGCTTAGATTACCAGGGGTAAACCGTGACGATTCTTCATTCCACCCAAAAATTTCAGAATAATCCTCATAGCCACCCAAATTAGAACTCAGCAAATCGTCAATTTTTATCATCCACTCCGGCGAACGAACGGTAATATCATCTGGCTCAATGGTATCCGTCGTTGCCATCTTTATGTTCTTCTTTCCCGGAAGGTCTGTGATCGTGTAAGACTGTGGCATTGCTATTTCCTTTTGTTTATTTTTCTACTACTTAACCTGCAGGTGCTGGCAAAGTCGCGACCAACCGAATAGATGCTGTTAACTCCTCCATTTGGAAATGTGGTCTCAAATACACTACAGACCTATAAGACCCAGGCTTCCCTGGTATTTCATAAACATCAATACGAGCCTCTCGCAAAGGATATTTCGCTTTTACGTTCTGCGGAGCATCATCATTTAGCAAAATATAATTCGCAATCCACGTGTTTAAGTAATTCGAAATATTGTCTTTAGTCAAAAAGCTTCCTATTTTATCCCGCATAATAACCTTGATGTAATGCGCAAATCGTGATGCCGCGAGAACATACGGCAATCTCGCAGACAAATTTGCGTTGGCATTTGCGTCATCTAAGTTATACACCTTTGGCTTTTGCGTAGTTTGCCCGCCGAAAAACGCGGCATAGTCTGTCCCCTTGCAATGGCAAAGAGAGATAAAACCAAGATCACTAAGCTCTTTTTCTCGACGGTCAGTTATGGCGGTTTCCGTAGGGCATTTAAGGGCAATATCGCCATCAGTAGTTTTGAATGTGTATGACGGCAAGCCTTCGACGATGCCGCCCCCCTCTACGCCTCTAATTGCAGCCGTCCAACCATACAAAGCAAACGCATTAGTAATTCTTTGACACAGTAAATACGCAGAGTTTGTCCAACAAAATTTAGAACTATTGGCTCCAGCGACATCTTCTTCGAAATTAAGGCCCTCTGCAGGTAACGTATTTGCGCCATAAGGCAGCCGGATTAATACTCGAGGCAAAGTTAGCGCGACGTACCTGGAGTCCTCAGATGCTCGAAAAGATGTCCACTTAATCAACTCAAGGCTTTCAAAAATTTTGGCCATATCGCGTGGAACCCCAAGAGCTTCAAACGAATCAATATCAAACAGCTTGGGATGAGCTGCAGAAATAAATGGCGCATGAGCAGCCGCGGCGATACTTGCCATTTTCTCGAGAAAAATCATATCCTGTGGGTGCCGGGTGAAATCGTAGTCCCCTAGCAAACACGAATACGGATGGCCTCCGAACGTTCCATACTCTTCCTCGTATACTTTCTTAAATAGCTGGCTTTGATCAAATTCTACGGCGGTCTCTAAATCGGTTAACAGTTCCTTTTTTGTCGCATTTAGCAATCGTAACTTTAATTTGGTTCCAGTTTCTGTGTTCATTACGAGGTAATGCAATCCACGCCACGAACCCTCAAGTTTTTGAAAATCGCTGTGGTGCATAATCACATTCAACTGCCCTTGAATTTTTTCATCAAGTTGGGCAATCATCTTATTTATAAAGGCAACAGGATTATCTCCTGCCGTCTCAGCATTCTCTTCTAATTGAGTCACAAACTCGCGCACTAAATTTTCAGCAAACGGGCGCTGCGTCTCATCGCGAACAAGCTTTCCTTCCAGGAAAAGGGTTTCTAAGGCATTTGCTGTTTTAGTTTCTTCTGCTTCTGCCATACGAAACTCCTATTTTACCTTTACTATTCATTTGCTTACTTTGCCCCCTCTTCATTTGCTGCTTCTTCTCCGCCAATTTGCGGTAAACTTGCTTTAACTTCATCCTTCATTGCCGCGTCAGTCATTACTTTCTTCAACAACGCTTCCAGTTCGTCATTTCCGTCAAGCTTTGTTAATAAATCCTTCAAATGTAACCGAATTTCATACAATTTTGCCAATGCTGGAACATTTTTTGCGATATTTAATGGCGTAAAATCATCCATGCTGGAAAAATGCAATTCAACATTCGTTTCAGGGATAACAGCCTCCCCAGTCTCCTGATTAACTTCAGGAGGAGCTAGCGTATTAGCAACACGTAAAGCAAGTCGAGGATAAATAGAAACCAAAATATCGTTGAAATTGTCTCTATCAATTTCGACAAATTTACGTTCTTTCAATTTTGGTAAGGGTTCAGCTGGCATTCCAGAAAGATCAGCCATAATTCCTAGTACGAACGGGAGCTCTTTCATTTCAATTGCTCCGCCAACCTCGACATCGTACGTAATTTGGACACGCGGAGGCCGAATACGACTAAGCTTATGTTGAGTGCTTTCAGCCATTCTGTCCTCTTCCACAATACCGCGTATTAAACTGCATTGTGTTTCTTTTCACCCTCACCTTCTAATATATCTACAAATAGTTAATTTTGTGTTAACGACTGCAGAGTTATGCGCGAAAAGCAAGAATAAAAAAGTAATTCCACAATAAAACGAAGAATCAATGTAGAATATAATTTAGGCCCCACCTACTATCAAGTAATAGACCTGTTGCGAAAGCTTCGTTCTTTCGGTAATTTTAGCGTCGCTCCGATGCTCGAATCCTCACGTACGTTAAGTACGCTGCGGTTCTGCGCTTCGTATGCTCCTAAAAATTCCTCGAAATTCCTCGCTTTTGCAACAGGTCTAATTAAATTAACCATGAGCCTTAACTCTCTTTTTTCTTTTCTGTGGGATTGCCTGGCGACTCTGTTTCTGTAGTATCTTTATGAAAGTAAGTGCGGACATGACGTAACTTACTCCCGTAATAAGGGTCAAAAGGCTGGCAAACCACAGCAAAATATTCCCAACAACAGCGATAACGCTGCTGTAGTACACTTGATTGTTGCAAAGTAAGCTCGCAATAGCGACCATTTGTACCACGGTCTTATACTTCGCCAAACGTAGTACTGGCAGTTCCAGACCCATTGCAGCTAAAAACTCCCGCAATCCAGAAATTGTAACTTCGCGGCATACGATGATTGCGGCTGGAATAAGATTGTATGAGCTAATTCGTCCAAGCCCTGCAAGCATTAACAACGTGACAGTGATAAGCAGTTTGTCCGCGATAGGATCCAAAAAAGCCCCAAAATTGCTCGTTAATTTGAGCCGCCGGGCAACATATCCATCAACGTAGTCCGTTAAACTGGCCAAAACAAAAAGAAATAGCGCAAAAAAATTGCCAATTGGTCCGGAGCAATAAAAAGACAAGATCAAAAAAGGAATAACTGCAATGCGACAAAATGTTAGAATATTAGGAATTGTAATAATCTTCCAATTTTTATGGCGAAACGCCCGTCTTTTCCTAATCATTAAACCCGTTCCAAATGCAAAAAATCAGTTACTTCAAGCACCTTATAACATACTCAAATATTCGGTGCCATTCATACGTCTACCGCAGCAGTTCCTCTCGTGGCCAAAAAACCAAGTGGGCACCATATACCTAAGACCTCGATCGAAGATAGGGACAGCTCCCGAGTAACGTACTTGTGGGCCAAGTGAAATTTTACGTAAACAGAATGAACAGCACCTGACTGATGATACAACAAAAAAAGCGTTTATAGTGAAAAGTCTTAGCTCTCACTGCATCAAACTGGCAATTTTTCAGATAGCCGGCGAACCCAATAACCAAAATTAAAAATTCCTACTCAGTGAACAACGGCATCTCTAACTCATTTGGCTGCGTTTCCGGATCCTGTTGAAAATCAAGGGGTTGATTGGAGTCTATTATCTGCTTTCCGTACCAGCACCCCGCCTGTGCAAAAAGCTTCCTAGCCTCAACTTGGTTCAAGCCGGTTCCCCAGCCCCTACTGTACATGAGTTTCCTGGTCGTTGCATCAAAGAAAAACTTACCGTTCAACTTACTTGGTTGTGAAAATTTTCCAAGAACATCGTCAAGAAACACTTGCCCCATGCCTATTTGGTTATACCACCATACCAACCACTGCAAGCCAGGGTGCCATACAAGCCAATCGTGATAGCTTCTCGAAGACGCTAGAAGTGGTGGAATCTTTCCAAAATCTAACACTTTTTGTATAGCAAGATTCATATGATTTATAGCACGATTTACTAGACCTTCGTTACGCCAGGTAATCATATTTTCGAAGGGCCGCATAAGTGCATACTCTATGCCGCTTCTTACATTAGGAGGAAAAAGAGCGGGGACTTCTTCAAAAGAGTCGACTATTTTTTGATGAAGGCCCACGATTCTGGCCCCCAATCGTTCTTGTCTTGCACGTTCTTCTTCTAGTTTTTCTCTCTCTTGTTTGGCCATATAGTCTTCAATGCTCACTAGCGTCGCTGTAGGAAAAAACACCTTAAATCTCTCAATGTCACTGGTAATTACTTCTACGTCATGTCGAACTACCCTACATCTTGACTCTCCCCCTGGGTAAATGGGAGGATCCGAAAATATTGTCTCCATAACTATCGAAGCGTCCATTTTTCGAAGCATACTATTTGGGGCAAATACGAGTCTTCTGAGGTCATAATAGAAACTGGATCTTTCGATAACTTCAACACTAGCAGGAATTTTAATAGTTTTTGCACACACGTTCCACAAAGCTTCTGACCGAATAATTCTAACCCCTTCTGGAATGATTACCAGTTGTACATTTAGAGGCTGTACAATTTGCTGTACATCAAACGGCACTGCAGCATCAGGAGGCGGCACTGCAAACTCTAACTTATCGAAACAAGGATGGAAATCAAACACTGGACCAAGTTCAGAACGCCGTCCTTCGAATTCGAGCACGTCTAACTTGTATCCCAAACTAGCCGACCCAACAAAATTAACAGTTTCTGGTATTCTTATTCTCTGCAAACTGCTCCCGACAAAGGGCATTCCTTCTATTCTCTCCAAACCTCCACCAGACTCTTGTAGTAATTCAACAACACCCGTTATGCTAAAAGCCCTATCGGCGATCGACTTTACGTTTCTTGAAAGCAAGACAACGCATCTGACATAATTTGGCCAATCTGGTAACCGCTCTAATGCTGCAAAACCAGGTCGGGCTCCAAAAACATGAGATGGTTCGCATGGATATCTAAACGTGTTTTCATCAACGAATGGCCCATCAATGAATACAACGCATATCGGCGTCTCGCCTAATTTACTGTAAGTACGGAGCACTATCCTTTCTCCATTACCACCTGGAAGCTCTTCTATTTTATCTGGATGCTGGTCCTTCACAATGTCGTATAAAAACGTAGTGCGATCCGTAGAATCTTCTATTAATGTCGGTAAAAGGTCAAAATCGTACCCATAAAACGTAGCGTCTACTGCTGGTGGCGCTTCCGCCGCTGAGAGAGGATTACTAAAAAAACAACCCCCCATTCCTAATAAAACGACCTTTAGTGATATTTTCATCACGGCCCCCTCCTTTCTTAAAATTGTGCACTATAGCATTACTGCATCCTACTAGGTTCGTTATATAAGAACATTGGCATATTAAGCAAGTTGTACGACACAACAAAGTGTATTTAATTTTTACAAAAATATACGTATAATGAACGGAGAGTGGCTGGTTTATGAAGTCGATTTTTTTATGAATCTCAAGAAAGTGTTGGTGTACCCTTTGGCGGCTGTGGCGCTAGTAGGGTGTGATAAGAGTGACAGTTTAAGTGAAAAGCAGAAGACTGAGGTAGAGGGCATCGTAGACAAGAAAATTGCCGAGATGCTCGAGAAGGAGCCTGGAAAATTATTAGCTGCGATCGAAAAAGCTATGCAACAACAGCAACAGCAAGCAGCAAAGAAGATTGAAACTTCTGCGACCGAGCAGCAACAGAAGTTTTGGGAGGCCAAGCTTGTTATTGGAAATAGGGATGCACAGATAAAGGTGTGTGTGTTCATTGACCCTCTTGAACCGGTATCGCAGAAGTTCAGGGAAGACGTCATGGAACCACTTGTTAAAGAGCGCAGTGATGTCGGGTTTTTCATCATCCCAGTAAGCGTGTATGCTGGCGGGTCTGAAGAGATGGCGCAAAGCTCGCTTCTTGCTGCGCAGGCCGTTATTGCCGCGTCATGGCAGAGCCCCGAGCGGGCCATTGCGTTGTGGGCAAAACTGTCGATCAACAAGGAAGTTACTCGCACGACAGTACTAAAGGTGGCAGAGGAAGTCGGCTTGGACCGTGAAAAATTGGCAAAAGGGATGGAGAGTCAGGAGGCGCGGGAAGTTTTAATTGAGAATGGAAAACTAGCGGTACAGCTGGGCGTGCCCCCTCAACTCCCTGTAATTTTCGTACGCAAATCTGATGGGAGTCTTGAAATCATACCGCCTTTCATCAAAGATAAAATAGGAATCGTGTTCGATGCTATACGTGATGACAAGCCTTGGGAGCCTGCTCTTGCCGCTTCTGTTAGAAGCCAAACTGAACAGACTGAAAGTAGTAGCGAAGAAGTAACAAGTAAAGCAAGTGAGGTTGGCGAGGACGGTGAGGCAGTTAAATCTGAGCAGGGAGATGAGGACGGTGATTCTGCTGCTAGTGACGAGGGATCTAAGGCAAACAAAAAAGGGGAGCATGCTAAAAAAAAGGAGGAGGAATAGGAGTGGAGGCTATACGGTAATTGTTAAGAATAATCGGCTTGGATCCGGGGTTGCGCTTCACGGGTTGGGGGGTCGTTGAGGTCGGTAATGGTAATTATGCTTGTCCAGGGTGCGGTGTGGTTTCTGTACCGGCCGCTTGTTGCCCTGCGGAACGGTTGGTGCGCATTTTCACGGAGCTTGGTGCCGTTTTTTCTCGGTTTGATATTGATGAGGCAGCGGTGGAGAGTGTTTTTGTAAATCAAAATGGGGCGTCCTCCATGAAGTTGTGTATGGCAAGGGGGGTTGCTATGTTAGTCCCGGCGCTTAATGGCAAGGAAGTGTTCGAGTACGGGGCTAATTGCGTTAAGAAAACTGTTGTTGGAAGGGGGCATGCCTCTAAAGAAGACGTAAGGCGTATGGTTTGTGCGCTTTTATCTGGGCTTAATGGTGATACAGACAGGAGTGACAGTACTGATGCGTTGGCTATCGCCTTATGCCACGCCATGCATAAGGGGCTGCCTTCGTTGGCTCAGTCGTAAAAGACCCGGGGAGTTTTTACCTGTGTGCCCGGCTCTGTCCCTACACTTGACCCGTTTCCCCTCCCCCGCAAAAAACTACGCGAGGAACTCTTTGTATTCCATAAGTACCTCCAGTTTCATCCACCCTGTCCACAGCACTTTCACACCAGGAGGCCCA
>JAIRNU010000007.1 GCA_031257945.1 Holosporales bacterium | reverse complement strand
GATAATGTATAATCAATGTATAAGCCTCAATTTATTACTTAACTTTTACTGGAGTACTTTGGAACAGCTAGCCCTTTTTGCCCATACTTTTTTTCTCATTTGATATGAACCTGGACAATGTATGGTGCTGGATACGAGGCTATTGCAAAAAAGGTCGACTTCTTATAGCATGAAAATGGGGTTGTGTATTGGTGTGGCGATATGTTAAGCAGTGTGTTAAAGCGGGCGGCAATCGTTCTATCTTCTTCTCTGTGTTTCCTGTTACTTTCCGGATGTGATAATACAAAAGAGGAAAAGGCGGCGGACCATAAGGAGGCGCTTGTGGACGGATCGCATGGGAAGAAAAATAAAAAGAGTAAAACCAAGAAGAAGGTCGACAAAGGGTCGAAAAGCTCATCAAAAAAGAGAAAGAAAGATGGCGACAGCGACGGCATGGACGTAGATAAAGATAGCGTTATTGATTTGCTAGCAGCCGATGCTAGCGCAGAAAATCAAGCGGCTGCGGATACTAGTGAACAGCACGATGTGGCGAAGGAGGAAGACGGTCCGGAACATGGTGAGAAAGCCGCCACAAAACAAGAGGACTCGAAGAAAACGGCAAGCGACAAGACGCCCGCAAAGGAGCAAGCGCAACAGCAAGGAGAACTACCGGGCGATAAAGGCGTCGTCCAGAGAAAGATGCAAGAACTTCAGGGGCTGTCTCACGAAACTATGCCAAAATGGATCGAAGCAAATGCTGCAACGATTATAATGAGAAGTCGAGTCTTCGGGCAAACTTGGAAAAAATTAACAAAAGCGCAGCAAAATGAGATCACCAAAACGTGGGCAAAATTTATCAGCATGAATGTCAGTTCTTTTTTGCCGATGATAAAGGGGTTGTCTGTAAGCAAGGTCGATTGCGCGAAGGCCGGGCAAAAGATTAAAAAATTCACGGCGGAAATGGTTGAAACCTCTACGCAGAAAGTGTCCACAGCGATTATACTAAGTACGAATAACCTGCGAATTATCGATATTATTGCGCAGGACGTTAGCTTGCTGTCGATTTTAAAGACCGCAGCTACCGATATTCTGAACCAAAAAGGCGATAAAATTAAAAACTGGCGTGCTTTTTTGAATAAGAGTGCAGTAGAGAATGGTCGTAAGGACAATAAAAAGTAAATGTTTCGCACGCTGTATTTTTAATTCGTGAGTTTATTGTTTGTGGTTTTTTAGGAGGAGTTCCAAATGCCATCTCGCTACCTTATTACTAGCGCATTGCCATATATTAACGGTGTTAAACACCTAGGCAATCTAATCGGCTCTGTGCTACCCGCTGATACATATGCCCGATTTTTAAGACAAAATGGGTGTGATGTGTTACATGTCTGCGGAACGGATGAACACGGCACCCCAGCAGAAATTGCTGCACAGGAAGAGGGCCTTGCGATAGACGTGTATTGCCAGCAAATGCACGAGCGCCAAAAACTTATATACGAAAATTTTGGGATAGAGTTCGATTTTTTCGGAAGGACATCATCGCCGTCTAATCATGCCTTTACAACGGAAGTATTTAAAAAACTATACGAAAACGGGTATATACAAGAGCTTTATATAGACCAGTATTATTCGTTCGACGATCAGCGCTTTTTGCCGGATCGCTACATCGAGGGGACCTGCCCGTACTGTAAATATGACCGGGCGCGGGGGGACCAGTGCGACGGATGCGGCGTTTTGCTAAACCCGGAAGAGCTAATCGATCCATACTCTGCGATTAGTAAGAGCCGGAACATAGCCCTCAAGAAAACCAGGCATTTTTTCCTTGATATGCCAAAGCTAGAGGCCGAAATGACGCTATGGGTGGAAAAACAGGCGTTGTGGTCCGATACCGTCCGCGGAATAGCTAAAAAATGGCTAAAGGACGGTGTGCGCCCTCGCTGCATAACAAGGGATCTGAAATGGGGGATTACGGTCCCGCTTAATTGGATTTTCGCGCAAAAAGGGCAACCCATTGAAACTGTGGAATTAGACGAGGTCTATAACTGGGCCGGCGAGGATAAAGTGTTTTATGTCTGGTTTGATGCGCCAAATGGGTACGTTAGTATCACGCAAGATTGGGCTCTAAGCATAAACTCCCCAGATGAATGGAAAAAATGGTGGCAGCCTGAAAAAGAGCAAGACGTCTTTTATGTTGAGTTTATGGCCAAGGACAACATCGCTTTTCATACGATATTTTGGCCAGCGATGATGATCGGCTCCGGCATGAACATCAAAAAAGTCGATGACATAAAGGGGTTCCATTGGCTCACATACGACCACGGAAAGTTTTCGACAAGCCAAAAGCGCGGGGTATTCACCGATGTCGCCCTGGAACTGTACCCAGCTGATTATTGGCGCTATTATCTGCTAGCCAATTGTCCAGAATCCTCGGACTCTGATTTTTCTTTTGAGGCCTTTGCGGCCGTGGTGAATAAGGATTTAGCTGATATTTTGGGGAATTTTGTCACTAGGACTATAGCTTTACATAAAAAGTATTGTGATTTAACTATTGGTATAGAGTTAACAGCGGACAATATAGACGTGCAGCTATCCGATCGTGTAAACAGTGCGACGAATTGCATCGCGCAATTGTTATCTGAGCGAAAGTTTAGAGCGGCGTCGGCGGAACTACGGGCGTTATGGGCGTTGGGCAATGAATACATCGCGCAAAAGGAACCGTGGCAAGTGCTTAAAACATCGCAAGAGCAAGGGGAGGTTATACTGACTCATTGCCTCCATTTACTAAGAGTTTTTGCGATAGCTGGGTTCCCGTTTATTCCATATACATCTTGTAAAATATTTGAAATACTTAATGATGACAGTAAAAAACTGCGGGCGACTAGTATAGCGAATTGTCTATCATTTACTTGTTTTAACAAAGGCCACAAGATAAACGATGCATACTGTTTGTTTGAAAAAATAGACGACGACACCGTGCAAAAATTAACGCAGAGATTTTCTGGCGAGGGGGCGTGACGGCGTTCCGGCTCGGCGCTAACACCGCCATACGCCGCCAATAGCCACTAGCGCGGGACTTCCGCAATTAACGAAACTTTCGCAATGCCGCTGTCGGAGATCATGCTCATTACGTTCATTACAACCTCATATTGAAGCGTTCTGTCGCCTCTTACGTAAACCACGGTATCGTTATTGCTTTTTATAATTGATGATAGCTTTTCTACGATTTTGTCTTTGTCAACAGCGGCGTCCTGTATATATATACTCCCCTTAGCATCAATTGAAACTATAATTGGGTCCTGCCCGTCGTTTATCTGTGCAGCGGAAGTATTAGGAAGGTCAACTTGCACGCCAACAGTCATCATTGGCGCTGTAATCATGAATATAATCAGCAACACCAGCATAACATCCACCAACGGCGTTACGTTGATTACACTGTTTTGGCGAAAGCTCCGCGCTCTTTTATGATTATTTTGGATATTCCCAGCCATTTCGTCACACTCCCTTTATCCTCTGTTGCCCTCTTCCATTAATCCTCAAGTTGCCGAGAAACGATAGCATTAAACTCGCTAGCAAAGGCGTCCAGGCGGTTCGCGTACCGATTAAGATCGCTCGAAATAGAATTGTATGAAATTGCTGCGGGAATAGCCGCTATTAGCCCAATCGCCGTTGCTAAAAGGGCTTCCGCAATTCCAGGAGCGACGACCGCTAGGCTAGCACTTTGTTGCATAGCTATTGGCTGAAAACTATGCATAATCCCAAGGACCGTACCAAACAGCCCAATAATCATACCATTAGAACCAAGCGATGCCAGAAACCCGGTATGCCTCTCCAAAGCAGAAATTTCGCGATTGATTACTAGCTGCATAACGCGGTCAATGCGCTGCTCTAGGCCCCATTGCGTGCTCCCGCCGCCCTGGTTCCTGCGCACCCCTTTTGAAAGGGCGTGCTTCCACTCTCTCATTGCCGCGCAAAACATCGCCATTAGCGGGTCAGTTGGGCGATTGTTAATCTTTTCATATAAGGCATCTAGGGAGCCACTTGACCAAAACATTTCCTCGAAAGCATTGGCCGCGGCGTCTAACCGCTTCAACCGTCGCGTCTTATCAATAATGATTGCCCAGGACCATATGCTTGCCATAAGAAGCCCGAGCATGATGATTTGTATCGTAAGTTCAGCTTTGCCGAATAACCCCCATACAGACAAGCTCTGTGGGGCGGACGTTACCGTCATAGCAACTTCGGCCGCGGCATTACTGGTTTTCTCTCCAATCGCGTACAGCAAACTCATGAACATAAGCCTCTCTTGAAAAATCAACGTCAACCACCGCGCTCGCTTGACTTTATCAAAATAAACTATTACTGGAAATTGTAAAGTTATTACTGCTCAGCACCCTACATATTTGTTTGTTTTTTGCGAGAGTAGACGCCGCCATTACTGGTGGCGCCCTCTTCAGAACCGGACGTGCCCTATTAAGGCATCCGGCTCCCAGCTATATCATTATGCCGTTCATATTTAGGATTCCTCGTACAACTGGATGTCGGGTGTTTGATGCACTATTGCCAACTACCCTATAAATATGCCAAAAGTTGCCTATGAGGTGCTTTGAGCGGGCGAACAGATGGACAAATGCCCATTTTTTACTGCGTCAAACTTGAAGGCCGTTGCACACGGATTTTTTTCAAATGGCGGGGATTTTGGGAAAGCTACCGGGGAGTACGTCCCTTACTCCTGTACATTGCGAATCAACCATATCAATAATAATCCTCAATAATTTATACTACAATTCAACAAAAATTATTTTTAAGTGATTATTCTTTTATTTAAAAGCCAAGTAAG
>JAIRNU010000005.1 GCA_031257945.1 Holosporales bacterium | reverse complement strand
GATAATGTATAATCAATGTATAAGCCTCAATTTATTACTTAACTTTTACTGGAGTACTTTGGAACAGCTAGCCCTTTTTGCCCATACTTTTTTTCTCATTTGATATGAACCTGGACAATTAAGAAGTCAACCTATTTTCAGTTAATAATGTATGAAAAATGAAAATAAATATTTGGGACGAGAGTATATACACTTTGAAGGGAATGGTTGCTGAGGAGTCAACCTATTCCCAGTAAAAAATGAAAATAAACATTTGGGACGAGAGTATATACACTTCGGAAGGAAATGTTACTGAGGAGTTCCCCTACCTCAGTTTAAAATGAAAATAAATATTTGAGGGCTTAGTATTGGGACAGTATTACTACAGCAAAGGCTTACTGCAAGTGTTGCGAATTTAAATCCATAAATGTGTTGTGTGCTAATGTCAGCGTCAACACGGTATCATGTACGTTCCAACTGCTGAATACCGCGCATTCCAAGGGACAACTGCACGCTAGGCGTTAAGACAAAAATTAACTCTTGCGTGTTTTTCTCGGAGAAAAATGCTACACTGCCACCGGTTGTTCCTCGTCTTACCTAAAAACGCAGCATGTCTGATAACGAACAAACAACACAGCTCATTAAGGATGATATAAGGGTAGTATCCATCGAAGAGGAAATGAAGGGGTCGTACCTTGATTATGCTATGAGTGTAATTGTATCAAGGGCTCTTCCGGATGTCCGCGATGGCTTAAAGCCAGTGCACCGTCGCATACTCTTCGCGATGAACGAAGTCAGCAATCACTACAACAAACCCCACAGAAAATCCGCTAGAATCGTCGGTGAGGTGATGGGAAAGTACCACCCACACGGCAATATCGCCGTTTACGATACTTTGGTACGTTTGGCGCAAGATTTTAACATGCGCATCCCACTGATCGATGGACAGGGGAACTTCGGTTCTATGGATGGGGACCAAGCCGCAGCAGATCGTTACACAGAGGCAAGGCTCAGCAAGTGCGCGCACGAATTGCTGCAGGATATCGACAGCGATACCGTGGATTTCCGGCCAAACTACGACGGCTCTTTACTGGAGCCAACCGTCCTTCCGGCCAAATTCCCTAATCTCCTAGTAAATGGGACAAATGGGATAGCCGTCGGAATGGCGACGTATATCCCCCCCCATAACCTAGGCGAAGTAATTGACGCAAGCTGTGCGCTTATAGACAATCCTGATCTATCAGTCGAGGAGATTATGCGCTACATCCCAGGCCCTGATTTTCCTACTGGTGGGATTATCATAGGCCGAGGCGGAATTCTGCAAGCTTACCGTACTGGCCGTGGCACTACGATCGTTCGCAGCAAAGTCCATACAGAAGAGATTCGCGGGGGGCGTGAAGCGATTATCATCACGGAGATCCCATTCCAGGTCAACAAAGCGAAAATGATCGAGCGGATCGCCGAGCTCGTGAAAGAAAAGGTGATTACCGATATCAGCAATCTTCGCGATGAATCCGACCGTAGCGGCGTTCGCGTTGTTATCGAACTCCGGAAGGATGCCGTCGCCGACGTAGTGTTGAATCAATTGTATCGCTTCACTCAAGTCCAAAGCAGCGTTAATTTCAATATGCTTGCATTGTTGTACGGGCGCCCAGAACAGCTATCAATAAAGCAAATTTTGGAGGCGTTCCTTGATTTTCGTAGCGAAGTTATAACGCGCCGGACGCGATTTGAATTACGTAAAGCCAGGGAGCGGGCCCATGTTTTAATGGGGTTTGCGGTATCGCTTGCTAATTTGGACGCTATTATCGCTATAATTCGCGGGGCGTCCGACCGCCAGCAGGCAAAGCAGGAATTGCTGGAGCGGAAATGGGACGCAGCTGACGTCTTGCCGCTTCTTGCGCTTGTAGATGACCATAATGACGCCAGTACGGGGTACTACCGCTTCACGCAAGTCCAAGCAGATGCTATTTTGGATTTACGGTTGCATAGGCTTACTGGCCTAGAGCGCAAAAAGATACATGAGGAATTGTACGGTATTGTTGATGATATCGCAAAGTACATCAAGATCCTAAAATCGAAAGATGAGATTAGCGCGATTGTTAAGACAGAACTCCTGGAAGTCAAAGAAAAGTTTGCTACTGCGCGCCTTACGGTAATCGAAGACGGGGAAACTGATTTCGATGATGAGGATTTTATCCAAAAAGAAGACCAAGTAATCACAGTCAGTTTGGAGGGGTACATTAAGCGCGTCCCACTAGTCACTTACCGCTCGCAAAAACGTGGAGGGCGCGGCAGAGCCGGGATGACGACTAAAGAAGAGGACGTAGTAAACGACGTTATCGTCGCTAATACCCATGATACTATCTTGTTTTTCTCCACTCTTGGGCAAGTATACGCGCTAAAAGTATACCAGTTGCCAGTCGGCCTTCCGCAGGCAAAAGGGCGGGCAATGGTCAATCTGTTCCCTCTTAGCGAAAAAGAGAAAATTTCTACTGTTTTAACAATCAATGAGGAGGACCTAAACTGCGATAACAAATTCCTTATGTTTGTGACCTCATTAGGGAATGTTCGCCGCAACAAAATCTCTGATTTTGCTAGGATCGCGACTAATGGAAAGCGTGCCATGAAATTGGACGATGGGGAGCTGCTTATTGGCGTTAAAATGGCGCAATGCGGCGATGACGTACTACTTTCAACCAGTAAGGGCATGGCGAATCGGTTCCCAATTGATAATATACGAGTTTTTGCTGGGCGCGATTCTAACGGGGTTCGTGCGATAAAACTGATGGCATTGGATAAAGTTATCAATGTTAGTATACTGAGTTCGCAGAATATTCTCCCAGAAGAGCGGGACGCTTATTACAAAATTTCTAGTAAATTGAGGAGCGAAGACTTGGAAGACGATGGAAAGGGGCAGATCCTTAGTGCCGGCCAAGAAGAGCCAGAGGAAGATGCTGCCGCCGACGGCGCCGCGGCCCCCATCCAGCTCAGCAAAGACCGCTACGCAGAGCTCGCTGCTAAAGAGCAATTCCTTTTGACTATAACGGAGAATGGCTTCGGGAAAAGGACCTCTGCATACGCGTACAGAACCACCAACCGCGGAACAAAGGGGATCTTGAATATAATTACTAACGAAAGGAATGGGAACGCCGTAGCCTCCTTCCCAGTAGAAGAAACTGATGATATAATCATGGTGACGAACCTTGGGCGGCTAATTCGATGCCCTGTGAAGGATATCCGCATTACTCGCCGGGTGGTTCAGGGGGTTATAGTTTTCAGGGTTGATGATGGCGAAAAAGTTGTGGCTGTTAGCTGCGCACCAAGTAACGGCGACGACAAAAAGTAGGTCATTTGGAGCGAATAGGAGGGTTTCGTAGTGTTTGATCGAATTTTGGATATGGCTCATGCTGTTGTCCCATTCATTATTGTATTGACCATTGTGGTATTTATCCATGAAATGGGGCATTTTTTAATTGCGCGATATAACGGCGTACATGTAACGATTTTTTCTATAGGGTATGGCCCGGAGATATGCGGCTGGACCGACAAGCGGGGGACAAGATGGCGCATTAGTTGCATCCCCTTTGGGGGATACGTGATGATGCTTGGCGACGCAGATGCAGCAAGCGTCAAATCGAGCGCTGAGGGGGTGGACGCAAAGGACATTAACCAGACGCTATTCGCAAAATCACCACTGCAGAGGATTATGGTGGCGTTTGGCGGGCCTTTGGTGAACCTACTATTTACCATTTTGGTTTTCATTTCTATTGGAGTTTTTGAGGGGATTCCTGATATGAAGCCGGAAATTCAGTCTGTTGTCGCGGAATCGGTAGCGCAAAAGTGTGGCTTGCAAAAGGGGGACGTTTTGACTGGCCTTGATGATGACGCGATCTCCTTGGTTTCAGACGTCAAGAGATTGCTAGAAAAGCATGCGGGGAAGGATGCGGTGTTACATTATAAGCGCGGGGGAAACGCCTACTCTACCGCTGTAGCATTATACGAAAAGGATGGTAATACGAAAATCCAGCTAAAACTGCTTGGAGTAGGTTTTGCTGGAGATCTTGTTTTTACCAAGGCATCTTTTGGGGAAGCTGTTCTTTTTAGTCTTCAAAGCTGTTGGGTCGCGGCAGGAAGCATGATTTCAGGGATATTTAAGATGATTACTGGCAAAAGCGACGGGGCGAAGGTTGGCGGCCTTTTGTCCATTGGCGATTTCGCTAAGAAAAGCATGGACGGGGGGTTGCTTGCCTTTTTGAATTTTATGGCAATGTTGTCTTTTAGCTTAGCAATTTTGAATTTATTACCGATCCCGGTCTTGGACGGCGGGAATATCATGATAAACTTTATCGAACTTATTCGACGGAAGCCATTGGCGCCTGGGACGATAGGGGTTATTTATACCAGCGGGTTGGTTGCTGTGTGTGGGCTAATGATTTTTGCCAACTGGAATGACCTTGTTAATTATGGAGTCACGAAGAAGGTATGTGCTTTGTTTAAAGGTATTTGTGGCTTGTTCCGGTAGATAAATGCAGGTCTATTGTCATTACGGAACTAGCCGGGCACATTAGGTCCTCAACGCCAGCAGAGCCGTACTCACAGCAATTCATCTTCCGATAAGGTGGGTATTTGCTTGCAGTCCGGCAACTGTTTCGTCAGAACTATACCGAATCAACTAAAGATTGCGGATTTTACGACGTTGCCACGCCTCAGGGGCATCAACCACCCAGGCGCAGGTTATCACCACCATCAACAATATGAAAGTTATCATTTACAGCACTCCGCACCGTCCATTTAATGCTCGGCCAAATGTACGCAAAAAATCCTTCAATTACTCGTCGAAAATCCTTCGCACACCTAAAACCCACGTTATTTTGAACCTTTTCATGCATAGTCTTCTAAACACGCTCGATCGGGTTCAAATTCGGGCTTCGCGGGGGCAAATAATGCAGCTTTATCCGCAATTTCTTAGCCTCTTCCTTTGTTGCCGCGCTCGTATTATACCCAGCGTTATCCAAAACAAGATGGATTTGCCGCGCATTTTGGTATTTATCTCGTATTTTTTGTAAAAAACTTTTCATTGATTCTGAGTTCATTGTATCAAAACTAGCTGTCGTTAATTCCATTTCTGTTAAATCTGTTGCTCCGGTTATGTTCATTCTATGCGCGAAGCCGTAGTTTCGATCGTTTTATCTGTTCCTTTCCTAATCCAGCCGCGACTTACCTTCGTTTCAGATGTTGGATGGACAGCGTCAAAAAACAAAATAGGTTCATCTTCTGGCGTGTCTCGCAACAATGCTTCATACTTTTTAATAAATTCTTTCTGTTTCTCCGGATCAGCGCCACGAGGTGTCGTCTTCGGCTTTTTGAACACAAAACCATGCGCTATAAGCCAATTCGCCATACTATGTTCCGTAAAAATTGCACCGTATTTATCTTTAACATAGGCACAAATATCAGCAGCTTTAACATATGTTACTTCCGTTAAATGAGCGATTAATTCATCCGTTTGCGCCTGATCAAGCTTGCATGGGCGGCCCGGACTATGCGAGATTTTCAGCTTTTTGGTCTCTTTATAAGTAGTAACGTGGGCACTAACACTCTCTTCATCAATCAACAGAACTCTTGCGATTTCACGATACGTAAAACCATCATCAGCAAGCAAAATCGCCTTGATCCTGTCTGCAGATCTACGATCCTTCTCAGCTTTGTGTAGGACCTTGAGCTCCGCGCGCTCGTCGATTGTAAGAAACTTTTCTGTTACTACTTAGTTCATAGCCAAAGCATGAGGCGAATTTAGGAACAATTCTCGAAGGGAATCGAGCACGCATGTGCCTTTGCGCTTGGCCGTGAGTATGTAACTTTTTAGGCGCACA
>JAIRNU010000002.1 GCA_031257945.1 Holosporales bacterium | reverse complement strand
CTGCCAATCGACTGTAGGTGCGCCCGGTTTGATTTGCACAGCTGCACCAAAATGATCCTCATTTTGGAATGGATTATGGACCCATTCTCTACCAAAAAGCGGACATTTCTAAATTGCAGGACCGGACATTTCTAAATTGCACAAAGCGGACATTTCTAAATTGCGTTGACACACATAACACAAACGATTGACCTGGCGGCAAAAAAGCTATAGCATCTGGCTTGTTGGTCTCCTTCGTCTAGCGGTTAGGACACCGCCCTCTCACGGCGGCAACGTGGGTTCGATTCCCATAGGAGACGCCATTTTTTGCTAGTTTTTTGCTATTAGTATGTCGCGTAAGTTTGGTTTTGTTGCAATATGTGGAGCGCCTAATGCAGGGAAGTCGACCCTCCTAAATGCGCTAATCGGCACAAAGGTTGCCGCCGTTTCTGACAAGCCACAAACTACTCGGTTCAATATATTGGGGGTCACGGAAAGCGGTGAGTCTCAGATCGCTTTTGTTGATACTCCTGGCCTTTTTGCACTGCAATGCAAAGAAAGCGTAAGGCTTTCCCTGAAAAAAAGCGCATATAAGGCTATTGGCGGGGCAGACGTCATCCTAACCGTCGTAGATATTTCTTCAAAAAGTTTGCGTGAAGGGGACCGTGCGGTTGACCTATTACTCGCCAAATACGGCGAAACTGGCGCGAAATTTGTTTTGGCTTTTAACAAGATCGATCGGGTTGCTCCTTCCGACGTCGCCCAAAAGGCCGCATCTTTCCAAAAATACGACAAGATTGAGAGTTTTTTTATGATTTCTGCACAAAAAATGGCGAACATCGATATTTTGAAAAATGAATTGGTGCGGCTGCTGCCCGCCCAAGAGTGGATGTACCCTGGCAGTAAATTTTCTATGGCACCAGAATCTGGCCTTGCTGATGGGGGAGAGGATGGCGAAGGTAGTTCGATGCAGTTTCCCCCAATAAATAAGGAAACAGAGCGGTGGGCGTCTGAACTTACTATGGAACAGATTTTCCGACATTTCGACAAGGAAATTCCATATAGAGTGTATATAGAGCCGCTGCATACAGAAAATCGCAATGATGGGCTCCATATTTACCAGAATATTATCGTTTCGAAAGAGAGTTATAAGCCGATTATTATTGGCACTAATGGCAAAATGATTCATTTGATAAGGACAAAAGCGAAGGTAAATATCGAAGGTGGGCTCAAGCGCCGTGTACACCTGCATCTTTTTGTGAAAGTAGTCAAAGATTGGGAAAAGAAGGATACCTCCCTGAAGGAAGCTGGATTTTTGCAGTAGGCTAGCGCGCGACTGTGGCGTTTGATTTGTTAAGAGGCAGATCCTCACCCTAGGGTCAGGGCCATTTAGTTCTAGCGTAAACACGGCAGAAAGCCTCACCATTTAGTTCTGACTGGTTGCTGAATTTCTACCAGCTCTGAGGGAGAACTAAAAGGCCCTGACCCTAGGTAGAGATTATGGAACCATTCGCGAACCAAAAGAGGACATTTCTAATTTGCAGAACCGGACATTTCTAAATTGCACAAAGAGGACATTTCTAAATTGCGTTGACACTAACAGAATAGTTGAAAAGCGCGTAATATATGGTAAAAATGATCTGTGTTCGTGTCGTGTTTTTCTTGTTTAAAGAGGATTTGGATGTTGGTTAGAGATAGAGTGCTTGGTATTGTTCATAAACACGTTAAAATTGCAGAGGAAAAGATTACAGATGACGCTAATTTGGCGAACGACCTGGGGGTTGATAGCCTGACCTTGTTTGAAATTATTTTGGATATGGAGAAGGAGTTCGCGTGCGAAATTCCGGAAAAAGAGTCGAATGATATAGTTTCGCTGGGCTCTGCGATTGCGTACATAGAGTCAAAGATTGTACAAGGTTTGGCGAAGTAAAGTGAACATGATGCGGCGCGTTGTTGTAACCGGGTTTGGGATGGTGAGTCCAGTTGCTTGTGGAGCGGAGGCTTCATGGCGCCGGCTTGTCGCAGGAAAGTCTGGGATCCGCAAGATTGTGCAGTTCGACGTTTCCGATTTGCCGTCAAAAATAGCCGGCATCGTACCAACGACCCCTGAGGAATGCACTGACTTCTTTGATATAGGGCAGTACGTTGATGCCCCAGACCAACACCGTATGGACAAGTTTATAGCGTTTGCTTTGGCAGCTACGCAAGAAGCACTGGATCATGCACAATGGCACCCAGCTGACGATTTGGCGCAAGAAAGGACTGGTGTTTCTTTTGGTGCGGGAATTGGCGGCCTTCCTAAGATTTATGAGAATTCTGTAGCATTGTTCGACCAGGGTGCTCGCCGGGTAAGCCCGTTTTTCATCCCGTCGGCACTGATTAACCTGGCGTCAGGGCATATCTCTATACGTCACAAACTAAAGGGGCCTAATCACGCTGTAGTAACGGCGTGTGCAACCGGGACGCACTCAATTGGCGATGCGGCGCGGATGATAATGTTTGGGGATGCTGATGTGATGGTTGCTGGCGGAGCAGAGTCTACCATCTTCAGGTTAGGCGTTGCGGGCTTTTCTGCATTACGGGCCTTGTCTACGCATTACAACGATACTCCAGAAGCGGCGTCGCGGCCATGGGATAAGGAGCGCGACGGGTTCGTGATTGCTGAAGGCGCTGGAACGCTGGTTTTAGAGGAATATCAACATGCAAAAGAGCGCGGGGCAACGATATATGCTGAGGTGATTGGGTACGGAATGTCTGGCGATGCACACCATATGACAGCGCCACCAGCGGACGGTGACGGGGCGTATAGATCGATGCAAGCGGCCCTGAAAAACGCCGGGATTGCGCTGGAGCAGATTGATTATATTAATGCGCACGGAACGTCAACAATTCCGGGGGATTTGGCGGAGGTACGGGCGATCAAGCGGTTATTTGGTGATTATTGTAACAATGGGTTATGCATTTCTTCGACTAAGTCTGCTACGGGCCACCTTTTAGGGGGGGCCGGCGCGATAGAGGCTATTTTCTCGATACAAGCGCTTTGTAGTGGTGTTATCCCACCGACGTTGAATTTGGTAAATGCTGACAGTGAGTGTGATATCGACCTTATCCCATTACAGGCGCGCAAAAAAGACATGGAAATTGTTATGTCGAATTCTTTTGGGTTCGGCGGGACAAATGCGACTTTGATTTTTAAACGTGGCGGTTTTTAGAAGCGGTGATTAGACCTGTTGCAAAAGTGAATAATTTCGAGGAATTTTTAGGAGTCCACGAAGCGCAGAACCGCAGCGTACTTAACGTACGTGAGGATTCGAGCATTGGAGCGACGCTAAAATTACCGAAAGAACGAAGCTTTCGCAACGGTCTAATGTGTGGAAATAAGCCCCAAGAAAAAGTGAGTGTCCGGAGGTAAAAATTGCGCAATTGTATTTGGTCTTTATTTCTTAACACTTTTTTATCTTTCATGTGATATAGTAATGCTGTGTTGGATAAAATGAAAAGCAAAACGGCTCATTTAGTCCGACGCGGCGAGGCCACCCCTGCCTCGCCACATTTCCTTTTGTGCGGCCACCTTTTGTACGGTTAGTTTATGTCCTTGCTACGATTGGCGCTTTATCAGCCGGAAATCGCGCAAAATGTTGGAACATTGCTGCGGTTGGGGGCGTGCTTGGGAGTTCCTATCGATATCATAGAACCAACGGGCTTCCCATGGAATAGCTGCAAAATGAGGCGTGCTGGCATGGATTATATCGAAATCGCAAATGCGACAAGGCACCAGTCCTTCGACACTTTTTTTAAGCAAAAAGCCGGGCGGATAGTACTTTTTGATGTAAAAGCCCAGAAATCTCACTATGATTGCGATTTTTTGCCACATGATATTATTATGGTTGGTCGGGAGAGTTGCGGCGTACCAGATTGCGTTTTCGATATATGTGAGGAAAAAGTGAGGATACATATGGTTCCTAACGTTCGCTCGCTTAATGTAGCGATATCTGCGGCGATTGGTATTTCTGAGGCGATTAGGCAATTGCGGTAATTAGTACTGAATCTCCGATATCTACTACGCTGCAGTACCCTATTCTCCGACAGTACTTATTGCCAGTGCAGTAAGCATATGGCCATTCAGTCCTGTATAAATGCGATAGAAAGTCTCGGCTTTTAGTTTGGCGATTTGCTAAATTTCTACTGTCCCTTGGAGAGGACGAAATGCCATGACAGCATTAGCCCCTGAAAATGCTTAGGCATATCGAAAGATTAGGCTTCTTTCCTCATGGGAAGCCCGCCTCCGCAAAGAAGCCTACTCTTTCTTTTGGTCCACTGTTCTAGCCTAGAAAAGTGTCTTCATGCGCATCATGAAGTTCACCCGCTTTTCCACATTTCTGACTTTTTGCTGGGTTTCCGCAACAACGTTATCAACATAGTTATTGCTTTCCTGAAGGGAAACTAAAGTATCGTACAACGATTGAGGCGGCGGAACATCAAGGATATCAAGAATGTCCTCTGCACATGATATTAACGCATCCAGATAGCCAGTATCCGCTATATTCTGCGCAATTTCCTGAAATTCAGCAATTTCATTGTTCAAATAATTTTCTACTTCATCGTCAAGCAAATCCTGAACTTGTACAGTACCGAGAGCCTCAACCAAAGTATTCATTGCTGTAATGATTTCTTCTGGATCATACTCGCTAATACTGCTCACTAATTCCGGTACGTGGTCTCCCGAAAAATTCCTCATATCGTATATAATTTGAGCAAATCTTGGCATTACTCCAACACGAGGCATACTTCCAACCAGCTGATCTGCCGCACGGGCCCCAAAATTCGCAAGTCTTTCATCCAAGAAATCTATAGCATTTTGTACTTTGCAAAAACTTACGAATTTGTCTGCTAAAAATTCCTCAGAACAGATCGATTTACGAACGGCCGCGAGTTCTTCGCGATTTTGTGTAACCGCAAGTAAATGATACTTCGTACAAAGATCATTTAAATCGCAAAACCCTGGTGTTACTTCTATACCAAGAAGCAACGCCAATATTATTCTTTTTTTAATCACGTTCGCCTTAAGTATTTGTCCTATACTAGAACTATGATACCAAGAAAGTATTAACAAATAGTTTCTACCTTTTTTGATTTGTTTTTTAGTACAAATCCCTACACTTTAATTGCATTTTAACTTTAATGTTTAAGCGTTAATGGCGCCGTTCCCTCAAAAACTCCCAGGTTTTTCAAGGAAGTATAGCTACTTTTCGAAACAATAAGGTGATCGCAGAGATTAATGCCAATTGCCTTTGCCGCATGAAATAATTGCTTCGTCTGTTCTATATCGGCACTCGATGGAGCAGTATTACCGCTTGGGTGGTTATGTATAACAATTATAGATACGGCATTTAATTCAAGCGCCCGTTTTAAAACTTCCCTATTGTAAAATGGCGTTTCATCAACGGTGCCAGCAAACAAAATTTCATCCGCGATGAGGCGTAATTTCTTGTTTAGAAATAAAACGTGAACATTTTCTTTGGTTTTATATCCATCACTTATTTTACAGTAATCAATAACGGCGTCCCATGAATTGAGCAGCGGCTTTTTTACTATTTTTTGTTTGGAACGTCGTATAAAAATCTCCCCGAGGATGTTCAACGCAAGGGCAGTGGACGGGCCAACCCCGTCGATTTTGTACAAATTTTTTTCTTCCGCCATAGCAATGCCGTCGAACGTTCCAAATGTTAATAAAAGCTGCTTCGCTATTGGTTTTGTGTCTTTGTACGGGATTAAGTGGAAAAGAAAAAGCTCGAGAATTTCGAAATCCGTTAAGGATTGCCTGCCTAAAGTTTTAAATTTTTCTCGTAATCGATTGCGATGGCCCTCATAGTATTTTTTCTTATCAATGGGTGTCATTTACTTAATAAACATTTAATTCCGCATTAATATTTACGTATAATCATACTATATTTTTTGGAAGTTTCAAAAATAGAGATTGGGAACTCTGCACTCACACACGAGCAATTTTTTCGCTTGCAATTGGTGAAAGAGTATCATAGTATCCTGTTGTCGGCTGGTTGAAAAGCCATGCCGGAGTTCTTCCCCCTAGAGAACTTTGCCCTTGATTCTCCTTCAAGGGCTTCTTTTTTTTGTAAGTATAAATAGCGCGCAGAAAACACCCAGGAATCCAGCAGAGCTGACAACGTGGCCCATGGGGAAGCTAGGTGAGCAAAAGTCCGTAATGCCCTTATACTAGGCTTTCTTAATAACCATCACTCTAGGAATTCCTTGCAAATCATTTACAATTTCAACGCAGGAAACCCCTTCCGGTATCAAATGTAAAACATCGCTACTCTGCCCAATACCTATTTCTAAAAACAAAAGCGCTCCAGAGACCATACTGTTAGGAATCATTGCAAATATGTCTCTGTATGCCTGCAACCCGTCCTCACCGCCAAAAAGAGCTTCTGGGGGATCAAAAAGAACCTCCCTACTCAGTGTGGCACCAGGCTGAATGTACGGGGGATTGCACAGCACTACATCAAATTTCAGGGTTCCAGCCGGTAGCTCCCTAGCGGAATGTAGCGAGAGACTCTGAATACAGGCACTGGGCTGTACGGGAACGGGGATAGGTGCCGATACCGCTCCTAGGACCGCTCCAGCCGAGCAAATCGACGCATCAATAATATTTTGGCAAGATGGTATACTATCATTCCAGTCTTGTACAAAAAAGTGCGCTCGTTCCAAAAGGCCCAGGTCCTCCGCATTTTTTACCGCAATTTGCACGGCTTTTTCACTTTTATCAATGCCAAGACCATTGCTATAAGCGTATTCATAAAGGCACGATAACAGCAGGCACCCAGTTCCCGTTCCTAAATCAAGAAAACTTAACGTCTGGGAGCGATGTGGAAAATACCGAAGAACAGTTTCGACTATAATCTCGCTTTCTGGACGGGGGTCAAGGGTGCTATGATTCGTTAGAAACCGATGCTCCCAAAAGCTTGCGGCCCCTAATATTTTGGTTAAAGGCTCACCAGTACACCGCCGCTGCACTAACCCCTTAATACGCATAAAATCGCTATCAGAAACTAAGACGCTTGGTAGGCCTAGCAAATCACCATACGAACACCCGCAAACCGAGCACACCAACAGCTTTATATCCTTTAATGGTCGCTCCACCCCAGCGCGCTCTAAAATGCCAACAAGATCGGCAAATTTTACGAGCATGTCTTAAGGATCGAGTCCAACTCAGTTTTTATACAAAAACCCAAAGATACCGGGCTGTGCGGCTCCAAGTTAGCATAGTTCCAATAAGATTTATTGCGAATTGCCTGAACGGTGGCGCGTGTAGTTCCTAAAAATTTGCAAATTTGCATATCCGTTAGCCCGGGATAGTACTTTATTAACCAAAGAATTGCGCTTGGCTTGTTTTTTCTGCGGGCCAATGGGGTGTACCGCGCCTTATGAGTATTAATTAATTGCTCAACATCCACTGCTGGCTTCATTCTCAGTTTCGCACTTGGATTAGCCTCGCAACGCCCAATCTCATCCAATGTTAACTGTGAAGAGGCTATTGGGTCGAACCCAAGCATCCCTCCAGTATCGTCATCTGCAATGGCTTCAATTTCCAAAAGATGCAAATTGCAAAAGGCAGCAATTTGTTCAAAGGTAAGGCACGTATTCTCCACCAGCCAAATTGCAGTGGCTTTAGGCATTAACGGTTGCGTCACGATCCGTACTCGCAATTTTCTAACGTCAGCGTGCTCCTTTTTCTCATAGCGTGAGCAAGTTTTCAATAGGCTTTTTCGAAAATTTCAACGTACGTACATGCAACAGTCCAGATGCGCAGTGTTGCGTTTAGCATATGTTCATTGGCCAATTACTCGGATTTACATCGCTCCTCCTTTTGTTCCCAAGTTGCACAGGGATTGACATAAAAGTAAATCTGCCACACCTTGTTTGGTGGATAAATGGTGTGCAACGCATAGTACGAGGAAGCGATAGCAATGGAGGATTTCCAAAAAGCAGCTAAACAGGTTGATACCCACGCAAAGGATGATGCGCTTTTTTCGAATGGCGCACAGCCCGTTCCCGCAGGAACCAAAGATAGTAATCGCGTGTATTCTACAGCACTAACAGCAAACAGTCATACTGAAGACGGTGAAGTACTGGCGGCTGATGAGCCACAGGCCGCTATTTCGCAAGAGGGAAGTGGGGGCGGGATACAGGACGCTAGCGCTGATAGCGTCGATGGGAATGGGTCTACGTTTGATGTTACACCAGGAATATTCGAAAAAATAAAAGAAGTCGAGGGCCCGATCGAACTCCCAGCCGAAATCCCCACGGAACTCCCCGCCGAAATCCAGTCTGAAATTCCAGCCGAACTTCCGGCCGAAGAAGATGCCGTTGAACCTTCTCAGGCCCCACCACCCATCGACGGTATCCATGAATATACCGCTGAAGATGGGCGGAAATATGTCGTAACCTACGAAAACGGCCAGCGCTGCGGGCTTACACAAATTTTTGATAAAGATGGCGTTATCGAAAAAGAAATTACATTCGCTAATAACAAGATTAATGGCTTATGCATAACCTACGAAAATGGAATAAAAAGGACCGAAACGGAGTTTAAAAACGACGAAATTGACGGGGTTGCGAAATCATTTGACGAAACAGGTGCGCTAACCACTGAGACAGTTTTTAAAAATGGAATAAAGCAAGGGGAAATGAAGCAGTATCACAAAACCGGTGAAGTCCAAGTTATCGCAAATTTCGAAAACGACAAGATGAGTGGTGATTTCGCTACTTTCACTGAAACCGGCAGCCCATTGCTTATCGCGAAATACCAAACCGGGGAGATCCACGGGACTATGCAAAGCTTTTTTACTGGGATCGATGGTAATGGCGTGCAAAGAGAGGCCGTTTACGAGCTAGGCAAACTGCACGGAAGCGAGACGGTGTTCTACTCGAATGGCGCTCCGCAGTCCATTTCTTGCTACGAGTACGGGCAATTAAAGGCCCCACCAACTGTTTTCAAAAAAGGCGCAAAACCAAAGTAGCAACCGAACCCTGAGCTGCGCCTTGTAGCAACTAAATCGTTACTACAAAAAGCGCAACGCCGAAGCAAATCGAAATATAGCCTCGGCTATAAGTCCTTGAGAACTAATCCAAGTCATCAAGAGAACCAGAAGAAGAAGATGGTGTACCGTAAAGATCATCGACTGGAGCGCCGTAAGGATCATCGGCTTGTGGCGTTCCACACTTCCCGTCTGGGCAACAGTCCTTACAGTTGTCACAGTTTCCACCTTCACACTTGCAGTCGTGACAGCAACCAGACTTATCTGCAAAAACAACGCCACCAGAAAAAGCCAAAAACGAAAGAGCTGCACCTAATAATATCTCGCGTAACATTTTGATATCCAAAAAAAAAACAACCTTGTGTAATTATATATGCATTCCCCTAAAAAAGTAAACCTGTGCCCTGGTCAAATGAAAAATAGGAGTTGTAGCCGGAAATTTGCCGTTTTTGCCTATCATTGCATCAAAAACATACTGCACGGACATACGAATTTGATGATACTGTTTTCGCTTAATTTTTTGGAGTTGATGTTGCGTTCGATTTGTTAAGGAGGTAATTATTCCCTAAGGTAATTCAGATAAGCTAAAGCCGAAACGCCCGGATTTACTGGCGATATTAGGCGGAGCAATGCCTGCACCGGCTGCCCAACAACAGCACGAAGTGTTGCATTTTTATCACACTCTATCAAAAAATAGTTAATTTTGTGTTGTTTTAGTGACACCGCAGCGTCATAACAGGATATAAACAATCTAGGAAGGAGAGGTTTTTCACCTCTTGTGTTTTTTGCTTTTTTGGGAGTTTTTTATGGTTAAAAAGTTTTTGTTAGGTACAACTTGTGCGGCTGCATTGTTGATGGGTAGTGTAGCTTTTTCGAATCCAAGTTCTACCGGTTTTTATGCCGGCATAAGGCTTGGCGGGGCGTACAACAAGGTGAAGGAGTCTTTCCGTCACAGTAGCCAAAAGAAGGATACGCAGGTTGATATCATTGAGGTAAGTCGGAATGGAGTTTCGGGTGGAGCGGTCATTGGGTACGGTTATGAGCTGTCTTGTGGTATCTATGTCGGTGCCAATATGAGTGCTGCATATGACTTTACTAAGATTGACGGTGACAAGGGAACCGGAACGTTCAAGAAGACGATTCTTCAAAAGGACGGGACGCCTGTACCAATCGACAATGGTGCTTATAAAGTCGATATAAGGCCTATGGTTACGTATGGATTCGCCGTTCAGGTCGGTGGAAAGATCATGCCGAACGTTTTGGCCTATGCGTCCTTTGGTGTTGAGGGGACTTACACAAAGATCAAGCAGGTAATTACTGGCGGCTTTAATTTCGTTGTACAGAATGAGATGGGGAATGGCGATGTCGTTACAGAGTCAGATGGTACGACGTCAGCACAGTTAACCCTATCAACGAACGGAACAGAGGAAGCCAAGATTCATTTGCTTAGCTTAACGCCTGGTGTCGGGGCAAAGTGGTTCGCTAATCGGAACGTTTATGTCGGGGTCCAGTGTGACTTCCCTATCGGGCTCAACAAGAAACTTGATGAGAAGTACTACACTCAAAATCTCGCGACAGCGACGACGACACAGATCTCGTCTGTCAGCGCTTTGGGGAACAGCATTTATGTAAAGCGGCCTTTGGGCGTGCGTTATGCCCTTACCGTTGGGTGTAAATTCTAGCTTGTAGCTGTTTTAAGTATCGGAGAGGTATTGCCGTGTGGGCATTGCCTCTCTTTTTTAACGATCGCGTTTGTCAGCACTTTTTGTGAGATAGCGTTTACATGCCCTGCTGTTGAGTATAAATTCTAGCTTGTCACTGTTTAAGTGTCGGAGAGGCATTGTTGTGGGGCTTTGCTCTTTTTTTTGGTTTATTGGGATCTATACCCAATCAACTAAAGATTCCGGCCCAATATCCGCACAAAATCACGGCTTTTCGGATAGAACAATCCAGCATCTTTAGTTGAAGAGGGATAGAATTCTCTTCCTATCGAGGCCTTCAGGAAAATAGACCAATTGCAAAAGTCGAAAAATATGCCTCTAAATGACGCATAAATGCGTTCTCAGTGGCTTGCGCAATTGGCTAAGCAATTTACCTAACTTACTACCGATGATCGCGAAGCATTTGTCCCACGGCTTGTCCTGGCAATACCATTACCAAACTTATTAATAGGCCGAGCATTGTATAGATAACTTGCCTGCTGAACCATACTTTCCACAAATCGACCACTTGCTGCAGCTGCGGCTGCGGCTGCTGCGGCTGCAGCTGCGCTGTGGCGGGACCTCGAAAATACTGTATTGCCGCTAGCAGGCTCACAATTACACCCGGTTGATTCTGCTGCCCGCCATTATAAATATTCACAGTGCGTGGGAACGACGCCACGAACCACTCCGGTATATGCATTAATGCAAGAACCCGCCAGACGAAGGAGAGTAGCAACGGGGTCACATATGGCTCAATAAGCGCCGCGACGCAATCCTTGGCTGGTAACAACGAGTCGAATCTACCACTACAGAAATACTGGACTGGAATAGAACCCACCCCCACGGCTAAAAGACTTAACGCGTATAAGATATAGTGCTGAAGATAGCCCAAACGGTTTAATACGTTCCTTTGTTCTAGCTCTCGAGTAAAAAACACTGCCAGTGCTGCAAAGAATGGGGTCAATCCTTGGACAGGCATCACTACCACTCTAAAAGAATCTGGCACATTACAAAGTATAACCGCCACGGTACTCATCCATTGATCGAGAATATGCACGCCCTGATTCAACCACGCCCTGGGTTGAAACCCCCCCTGTTGTACCGCCACCACTTGCTGAATTGGCGGCTGACCATCTAGCTGACCATCCTGACCATCATCAGCACTGAAACAGCTAGCGGACAAGAGGGAGCATGCAAGCAATGCTTTACAAATTATTTTCATATAACACCAAGAAAGAAAAAGCACTTTACCTAATAACACTTTGTTGAATGGTTGTCAACCCTCTTTGTATTGTTATCGCAAAACCAGCGCTTTTACTGCTTAGCGCATCAGCAACATCCTTAGCAACAACTATATTTTTCCCGTTTAATCCAATAATAACATCACCTGGCATAGCAATATTCCCCTTTGGCGCGGCAACAACAAGGGCCCCATGATCAACATGCAAATTAAACTTTTTAATATTTTCTGGGGTTATGTCGGTGACGGTCACACCACTTAGCACATTACTCCCAGTTATTTCAATTTGCTGTTTTTCCGTGCGTAACTCTGGCTTCTCTTGTGCTTTTATGTGTATAGTATTAACTTTTGGAACGCCATCTAATGCCATATCCTTTGGCTTGATAATAGTAACCGGGCACGATTCCCCAATAGGGACCAACGCTGCCAGAAAATCGAACGTTTCTTTATTGGATATTTGGTGGCCAGCAAAAGAAAGCACTATGTCCCCTGGCTCCAAACCAAAGCCATCTTGAACTGACGTCACGATAACCCCACCAGCGGCGAGAACCCCACGATCAATTAAGTTTTCTATTACGGAAGCATCTGCTGTTTGTACTTCAATTGGGAACCAAGATTCCTTTGCCCCGTGGATAGCTTGATCCAAAAGGTGTTGAACCGCTTTGGCCGGGATAAAGAAGCCAACACCATGCGACGCTCCAGACTTAGTTGCAATTGCGCTTGCGATCCCAGCGATCTCTCCATCCATTGTTACAATCGGACCGCCAGAGTTGCCTGGATTAATTGGCGCATCAGTTTGCATCATAACTCGGTTACCAAAGACTCGGTTTCGCGCAGAAATAATTCCATGCGTTACTGTTTGCCCTACGCCAAAGGAGTTCCCAAACGCTAGGACGCAATCGCCAATCTCAACATCATCACGCATTACCTGCAAAGACGGCAGCTGAACACTCTCATCTTTTAAATCGAGTCTTAAAACAGCTAAATCTTGGCTGTCATTAACCATTACTACGTGCGCTTTGAAAGTAACGTTGTTGCTTAAAGTCACCTTAATATTATCGGCATGCGATACAACGTGCGCACAAGTTATTACATACTTTTGCTCAACGATTACGCCGGATCCACTGGCTTTAGACTTATGTTGCGTTGGACCGAAGAAAAAGCTAAAGAAAGGATCACCGGCAAACGGATTCACGTACTCCTCAGTTCTTTCGCATGTAATATTGACTACTGCTGGCGCAACACGTTTAACAACTGTCGACATTCTTGATGGCTTCTTTTTGGCGCCACTTTTAGCCTCCACTTTTGCGGCCACACTCGCTCCAGCACCGCTTCCCGACTCCTTAGCCTTACCATCCTTACTGTAACAATTTAGTGCAGCAAACACTGCGATACATAATGACAAATATTTGTGAAATTCCCTCATAAAGCCCCCATTTTTACACCATCTCCCAACCAATTAGTAGAAAATCTACATTAGCGCATAACTTCGTGCACGCCATCAAAAAGCTAACGGCAAAACCAGCCCCTAGGCCAAAACACCGCCGCGGCTCCGACTCCCCTCTACACTAACAAGTGTATCTGGTTGTTGATTTTGCTGTCAATAGCATGGTAACTGGCTGTCCAGGTTCATATCAAATGAGAAAAAAAGTATGGGCAAAAAGGGCTAGCTGTTCCAAAGTACTCCAGTAAAAGTTAAGTAATAAATTGAGGCTTATACATTGATTATACATTATC